>DEBL01000017.1:0-3909 GCA_002348535.1 Deltaproteobacteria bacterium UBA2957
CGCAGGCTGAGGTCGGTCACGGCCGACTGACGGTGGAGCGGTGTGCCCATGGCGTAAAAGTTGTTTTCGCAGATGAACACAACCGGTAGCTTAAAGAGCTGGGCCAAGCAAAGAGCCTCAAAGAAGGCCCCTTGGTGAGCCGCTCCATCGCCAAAGAAACAGACGCATACTCTGTTTTCTTTGCGTTGTTTGGCGGCCCAGGCCACTCCGGTTGCGAGTGGGACATGGCCACCGACGATCCCATACCCGCCCATGAACTTGTTCTCTTTGTCAAACAGGTGCATGGAGCCGCCTTGTCCCTTGGAGGATCCGGTTTGGCGACCGAACAACTCCGCCATCATGGTGCGGGCACTCATGCCTTTGGCCATGGCTTGGCCGTGTTCGCGGTAGGCCGTCATCCAGTAGTCATCGCTTGTGGATGCAGCGGCGCCGACTGCAACGGACTCTTGGCCGATGTAAAGGTGACAAAACCCAAGGATCTTACGCTGGGTGTAGGCCTTGGCCGCAAGCTCTTCGACCCGGCGAATGAGTAGCATCTCGCGGTACAGGTGCGAGAGAGAGTCACGATCTACTGGGTTCAAGCTGCTTTTCTCTGGCAAGCTAAGGGATTCAGCCATGGGCCCCTCCAATCAGAGCCCAAGCTATCTCGAAAATGGATTTCAGGCTGCAAAGTCGCTGGAGTGAATTCGAAGCAAGGGTGTCGTACCCCGAGCGGCACAGACGCGTTAGCTGCCAAGGCTCTTGGAGGTAATGTGTGCCCATGTTGACGATTCCCGTTCTGCTTCACACGCTGGTGGCTGAGGCGGCAGACCGAGCCGGTTTTGATAATGGGTTGGTTCCCGCTGAGTGGGCTCAGCCCACTCAGAACCCAAAATTTGGGGACTACCAATCCAATCACGCGTTTCGTTTGGGGCGTGCGATGAAGACCAACCCCCGAGCCGTGGCCGAGCAAATAAACGCAGTTATCGCAGACCATCCTGCGGTGGAGGCGACGGCCGTTGCCGGTCCCGGGTTTATCAATTTTACGCTGAACGATTCATTTTTGGCAGCGCAGCTTGGTCGGCAGGTCGAAGACCCGCACCGCGGAATCGCACAGTCAGGACAGGGACGGACGGTCGTAATTGACTACTCGAGTCCGAACGTGGCCAAGCGGATGCATGTGGGTCACATGCGGTCGACCATCATTGGCAACACGCTGGATCGGCTGCACCGCGCGCAAGGCTGGACCGTCGTGGCGGACAACCACATTGGCGACTGGGGGACCCAGTTCGGGAAGCTGATTGTCGCGTGGAATCTCTGGTTGGACCAAGCAGCCTTCGACCGGGATCCGATCGGCGAGCTGGAGCGTTTGTACGTCAAGTTTGGAAGTGAAGCCGATGACGACATGAATGCTCAGGCCCGGGCAGAGACGGCCAAACTTCAGTCGGGCGATCCTGAAAATCATGCACTTTGGACACAATTCATCGAAGCGTCGATGGTTGAGTTCAATCGCGTGTATGACCGACTCGGTGTGACCTTCGATGAGGTGCTTGGCGAGAGCTTCTACAACCCCGTGTTGCCGGATGTTGTCGAATCACTGAAGGCCTTGGGTATCGCCGAGGACAGCGACGGTGCGGTGGTTGTTCGGTGGGGTGAGGACGGGCCGAAGGGGTTGGCCGACACAGTCTTGGTGATCCAGAAACAAGATGGCGCCTTCCTCTATGGAACGACCGACCTTGCCACGCTTCAACATCGGCGCGATACGTGGGCCCCCGATCGCGTGATCTACGTGACGGATACCCGTCAACAACTGCACTTTAGGCAGGTCTTTGATGCATGGGAGCGGTGGCAGCCGGGCCACGGTATGGATTTGATGCATACGTGGTTCGGAATGCTCGTCTTGCCCGAGGGTGCCATGAGCACGCGCAAGGGAAATGTGATCCGACTGCTCGATCTTGTGGATGAGTCGGTCAAACGAGCGCGCGCCGTTGTGGATGAAAAATCACCCGACTTGGATGACAACGAGCGGGCTGCGGTGGCCGAAGCCGTCGGAACAGGCGCCATCCGGTATGCGGACCTCTCGCAAAACCCCCAATCGAACGTGACGTTTACTTGGGACAAAATGTTGAGCCTTGAGGGAAATACCGCACCGTATTTGATGTACAGCTACGCACGGTGCCGAAGCATTCAACGCAAGGGCGATGCCACCGGGTCCATCGAGGGCCTCGGTGTTTCCGGCCCGTATGAGCGGGCACTCGTCATGCAGTTGCTTCGACTCGGTGCCGCGGTTGCGACGGCGACCTCTGCTCACCGGCCGAACTTGTTCTGCGATTACGTCTACGAAACAGCCAATGTCTTCAACCGGTTTTACCGCGAGGAGCGGGTGTTGAATGCGGCGACTGATGCCGACCGGCGTCGACGCCTCGCGTTGGTGGAGGCAACGGCCCGGGTGCTCGGTGAGGGGTTCCAAATTTTGGGCATTGAACCGCTCGCTCGCATGTAGCTGCGTGGGCACGGGATCCCTCGTGTGATACGCTTCGTTCATCCCCGCGGTTGGTCCTCCGACTGACCCCCCCCACTGCCGATGAACACAGAACCCACTCCGATCGCCCGCCAGTTGGCGGATGGCACACCTGAACGTTTGGGCCGGTACCGGTTGGTCCGACCAATCTCGACCGGCGGCATGGCCCGTGTGTTTGAGGCACGGCGCGAGAGCTTGGCCGGGGTGAACCCGAGGGTTGCGATCAAGGTCATCCTTCCCGACTTTGCCGACAACCAGCCATTTCAGGAGCTGTTCGTTCACGAGGCGCGCATCGGTTCGATGTTGCAGCATCAAAACGTGGTGCAGATTCAGGACTTCGATTGTGCCGACGGCCTCTATTATTTGGTGATGGAGTATGTCGACGGGCTCACACTTCGACGGGTCGTGAGCCTCTGCCGCCGCCACGGCGTTCCGGTGCCGCTCGATGTTATTGCTGAGATCGGTCGGCAGGTGTGCGATGGACTCGCGCACGCGCACGCAGCGTGTGCAGAAGATGGGGCACCCCTGAATCTTGTCCATCGTGACATCAAGCCCTCCAACCTCATGATCAACCCGCAAGGGGTCATCAAGTTGCTGGATTTCGGCATCTCGAAGGGTTGGAGCCGTCCTGAATACAAGGGCGCTGTTCGTGGAACATGGGGCTACATGGCTCCCGAACAGGCCGAAGGACAGTCGGTGAATCTCGCAGCCGACCTCTTCGGTTTGGCTGTGGTCCTGTACGAGATGGCTGCAGTCCAACCGTTGTTTAAGGAAAAAGAGCCGGATGTTCTAAAGGAATTGCTGCAGCATGATGAATCCGCGCGTCGGGCCGCCCGACTGCCGAGGGAATACGCAGGGCTCGCACGCGTGCTCGTTCGGGCCCTGCAGCGTGATCCCGCCGCTCGGTTCGAGTCCGCATTGGCGATGGGACGCGCGCTCGCCGGGTTGGTTCAGGACCCCGTCTCCGCTCGCGAGGGGTTGCGTCGCTTTCAGAGTCAGATGAGTGCGCTCAATGAGAAAACAAAGGTGACACGTAAACTCGGCACTCAATCCGTCGCGGGGCCGGCCGACGGTGGTCCGCAGTCCGTGACCAACGAGGTCGCTGCTCCCGGTCTGCCCTTGTCATTTGGTGACATTGAGCGACCTGTACGACCCGTGCGTCGGGTGGCGGAAGCTCCGGCCGCGACGGCGCAAATCGATTGGGCGCGTCTCGCGTTGCCGGCCTACACCGTCGTTGCCTTTGGAATTGTGTTGTACACAGCCGTCCGCTTGTTTAACGAGGATCCCACAGGCCCCATCGTGACTGAATCCACCGCAGAAGCCGCGGGTGCGGCGGACCCCGTTGGGGTGGCTGATGCGGCAGTCGGATCCGAGGAAATGCGTGCACCCATTGCGGAGTCTGCATCCGC
>DEBL01000017.1:4213-7472 GCA_002348535.1 Deltaproteobacteria bacterium UBA2957
CCCATTGCGGAGTCTGCATCCGCCGCCGAGGTGCCGAAGCCCGAAGCTGTGGCCAAGACAGCCGCCTCGACCTCGGATCGTCAAGCAACATCGACTCCATTCACTCCAGAACCCATCGCTGTAGAGCGAGATGGCGAGGGGTTGATCACCATCAGTTCGCTGCCGCGGGCCGATGTTTACGTGGATGGCAAACGCGTTCGCAAGACCCCGCTCTTCAAACACGAAGTGAATGCGGGAGCCCGGGAAGTTCGGCTGGTCACCGCAGACGGCCGTTCGCACAGCTTTAAACTTGATGTTCGCGATGGTTCCGACATCCACAAGGTTTGGTCATTCGACGATGGGCGATTTGTCGGTCGTTAGAGGCGCGGCGCGGGCGGAATGCTATCGAAAAAGCCGTCGATGCACTTGATGATGTCCCGTCGACACCGTCGGAACCGCCAGCGCCAACCGCCAATCGGGTCGGAGACTTCCATCATGCCGCCGAAGTTTGCAAGGACCAATATTTTGTCTTCATGGTCAGGGAATCGTTCTCGCAATTTTGATGCGTGATGCAATTCCATGACCAACACGTAGTCGGCCCAAGCCATCAGTTCTGAGCTGACACCGCCCGACCGATGGCCCTCGATGTCGATGTCGATTTCATTCATGACCCGCACGGCGAGCGGGTCGGCGGGTTTATCCATGATGCCCAAAACGCCGCCTGAGCGCGATTCGATCAACTGGCCACGACGGGCCCCGTAGGCGCGTGCGTAGCCCTCTGCCATGGGGGATCGGCAGATGTTTCCAGTGCATACAAACGCGAGTCTGAGGGATTCAGGCATGCGAGTGCATATCACCAAATGGCGCGAAACTCCCGGTCCGGACCTTCACAGGATAAGGGGGTCGAGTGAACGCCAAAGGAGGCACTATGGGCAACCCAGTTGCAACATTTGATACGACGGAAGGAACCTTTAAGGTGGAGATTTTCTTGGACAAGATGCCGGTTACTGCGCAGAACTTTATCGATCTTGCGAACGATGGGTTTTACAACGGGCTGCATTTTCACCGGGTAATCGCGAACTTCATGATTCAATTCGGTTGCCCGCACTCCAAAGACCCGGAAAGTCCGATGGCTGGAACGGGTGGCCCACCCCACGGGACCATTCAAGACGAGTTCCTTGAAGACGCCAAGTTCAGCAACGAACCCGGTACGCTTTCGATGGCCAACACGGGTCGGCCCAACTCAGGCGGCAGTCAGTTCTTCATCAACACCGTGCACAACGCCTACCTTGACTGGTTCGACACCCGGACTCCCAGCAAGCACCCCGTGTTCGCCAAGGTGATCGAGGGGATGGATGTGGTCAACGCCATCGGATCGACTGACACCGGTCACCGCGACAACCCCATTGTTCCGATTCGTATGAACTCAATCACGATTGGTGAATAGCGGTGACGAATAGTCCAGACATGGATGCGTTGGTCGAGAGCATTGCAAAAAAGGTGCGTGATGAACTGCAAATGGCTGCTGTGACGCCCTTGGCATCCGTGCGCGGCAGCTGGCAGGACTCCACGCGACTGAAAGGCCTTATGAATGCAGGTGCGAACCGCATTGGGACGGACGGCACGTCACCGACTGGACCCACCGATGTGGCGCGTTTCATCGACCATACGCTGTTGAAGCCAACGACGACCCGCGAGCAGATCGTGAGGGTGTGTGAGGAGGCTCGCCAACACGGCTTTGCTTCTGTTTGCGTCAACAGCACATGGATCGGACTGACCGCCCGATTGTTGGATGGGTGCCGGACGATGCCAATATGTGTGGTTGGCTTTCCTCTTGGTGCCATGGCCACCCGGTCCAAGGCCCTCGAAACCCGTGAAGCGATTGCAGACGGTGCCGAGGAGATCGACATGGTGATCAACATTGGAGCACTCAAAGGCGGTGATCATGACGCCGTCTTCCAAGACATCCAAGCCGTTGTTCGGGCCGCTCAAGGCCGTCCGGTAAAGGTGATCTTGGAAACATCGATGCTCGAACGAGACGAGAAAATCGTGGGCTGCACACTCTCAAAGGCGGCCGGAGCGGCTTTTGTGAAGACGTCTACTGGGTTCGGCGGTGGCGGTGCCACCGCAGAAGACGTGGCCTTGATGCGGGCTGTGGTCGGCCCCGACATTGGCGTCAAAGCGTCAGGCGGTGTGCGAAGCGCCGAAGACGCCAAAGCGATGCTCGCTGCTGGTGCGAACCGCCTTGGGGCATCGGCAAGCGTCGCTATCGTCACAGGCGGAAAAGGAACAGGCGCCTACTGAATGATTCTCGATGTTTTGCAATCAAAGCGTGATGGCCACGAACTCACCACCGACCAAATCAAATTCCTGATTGAGGGCGTAGTCTCCGGTCGGGTCACCCGCGCGCAATCGGCTGCATTTCTATCCTTCGTATACACCCGCGGCATGACCGTGGACGAGACGGTCGGGTTGACCATGGCCATGGTTGATTCGGGTGACCGACTTGCTTGGCGAGAACTCGATGGCCCATTCGTCGACAAGCACTCGACCGGTGGAGTCGGCGACAAGGTTTCGTTGGTTTTGGCTCCGCTGTGGGCAGAGCTTGGTGTGTACGTTCCGATGATCAGCGGCCGTGGACTTGGTCACACCGGGGGTACGCTGGACAAGCTTGAGGCCATCCCGGGCTATCGAACCGACCTCGACCCTGATTCACTGACGACGGTGCTGAAGACAGTGGGCTGCTTCATCAGCGGTCAAACTGCATCATTGGCGCCCGCCGATCGCATTCTGTATGCCCTGCGGAATGAGACGAGTACGGTTCCGTCCATTCCGCTGATCACAGCCAGCATCCTGTCGAAGAAGCTCGCCGAAGGCATTGATGAGTTGGTACTCGATGTGAAGTGGGGGTCGGGCGCCTTCATGAGCACCCATGCGGCCGCATCGGACTTGGCCGATATGCTTTGCCGTGTGGGGCGCGGGGCCGGTCTTCTCACGCGTGCTGTGTTGACGGATATGAACCAACCGCTGGGCCGGACTGTTGGAAACGCTCTTGAGGTGACGGAGGCCATCGAATGCCTGAAGGGTGGCGGTCCGGGCGACCTTGCTGCGTTGACCATTGACCTGATCGGCGACCCGAGAGCCAAAGATGTGCTCGCTTCGGGCGCCGCTTACGAACGGTTTTGCCGGATGATCGCCGCCCAGGGCGGTGATCCGGAAGCACCCCTGCTGGGCTCCGATTGTGCGGATCGAGTGGTGGAGTCGCAAGTGGATGGAGTGG
>DEBL01000247.1 GCA_002348535.1 Deltaproteobacteria bacterium UBA2957
CCTGTTCTGGGCCACCTATCCTGCAGCCGGAGCGTTCTTTGACCTCGTTCGGAACGATGGACTGCAAGTAGGATTGATCGCGGCGTCATTGGTCGCTTGCCGGTCTGGAAAGATACGGACGGCCGGACTGTTGCTGACCGCGGCGTTTCTGACCAAGCACACGGCTGCGCTCTATGGGTTGTGTTCGTTGTGGTGGCTGCACCATTATCGGGGACTGGCAGCCGCAAAGCGTTTCATCCGTTGGAGTGTAGTGCCGGGATTGGTGTCGACGGCGTGGCTGACCATCGCCAGCGACGGCTTGTTCTGGACGTATGTCATCGAGGTCCCATCGGCCCACCCATTTGTCGCCCGACGATTTTTTTGGACCGCTCCGAAAGAGTTGCTGACTGCTCTGCCATGGATGTCAGTGCTGATTGGCTTTGTCTTGATGAGGGGTCGTCAAGCGTTGGGCGAGGGCGGTCGATTTTGGGTGGTCCATGGAGCGATGGCCTTCTTTTTGTCTGCACTGATGCGGGGGCACCATGGCGGATACATGAATGTGTTGATGCCCGGGCTATGGGCCGTCGCGTTGGGGGGAGCGCTTGCCGTCAACGAACTGCGCCTCCGCCACCCGAGCATCCTGCTGAGGGTCACGACCGCTGTGGTCGTTGCTTTACAACTGTGGTCTGCGCAGTGGCAGCCATCGAGGTACACCCCCACGGAAGCCGATGTGGCTGCCGGTGACGCAGTGGTCGAGCGATTGCGCGAGATCGACGGCCCCATACTGGCACCGTGGCAGCCATGGATGCCGGTGCAGGCCGGCCACTCGGGCAGTGTTGCGCTGATCGCACTCTGGGACATCGACCACAAGGACGGACCGCTCTATCGGGAAGCCCAAGTCGTCGCTGAAGCCATCAAGGCCAAAGAGTTTGGGGCTGTTCTGACGGCAAAAGCCAAGCTCAGGCGTGGCCTGCGAGCACACTATCGCTTGGCACCGATGACTCGCCCGACCGGACCGGCCTTGTATCCGAAAACAGGATGGAAAGTCCGCCCCCATTCGCTCTGGGTGCCGAAAGCCGACTGAAGTCAGGCGCCAGTATCACCGACTGGAGTGTCACTGGGGTCTGTGGACCCGGAACCACCGCCCGATTCACCGGTGTCTGTGGAGGCTCCGGTGTCGTCGCCTTCGCCGCCGGCCCCCGTGTCGCTGCCGTTTCGTATATTCGCTGAAGCGGATACCGGAACTCGAATCTTACCGGGAGAAGGATCGTTGACAGACCCGTCATTGGTGAGCAACTCGATTGAACCCGTTGCGCTTCCAGTCTCGCTCATGGCGGCGCGCAAAATAAATTCAGCCGACTCGCCAGAGACGATTGAAATTGGAAAGTTAAGTGAATCGTCCGCGGGCCGGAGGTTGTCAAACACGGGCTGTCCCGCGTTTTCACCCGCATTGATGATCTGCATGGAGATGACTCTCAGGTCGTATTCGCCCACGCTGCTTACCCGGAACCCGCACGTGACGGATGCGTCGTCGGTGATTTCATCGCACGCAACGCCATCGGCTGGATACACTTCGATGCGCCCATCGCCACCGGATGTCGAGTCGCTGGGTTTGGAGTCTCCGAAGTTTTGCTCGCCGGAGTAGCATGCTGCAAGTAAGGCCGTGATAAGAATGTGATTCATGGTGTCTCCGAAGTCCGCTGAGCGCGGTGAACAATGCCGGATGATAGCGCGGGATGGCACGGTGCGGTATCGAGAACCCATGTTCCCTTCCGAAACAGCCATTGTCGACATCGAAGTATCGCGGTTTAGCTTTGTGAAGCGCAGGCCTGACGGAACAGTCGACTTTGTCGCACCGTTTCCGAGCATGTTTAGTTACGGATCGGTTGCGGGGTCACTCGCCCCGGACGGTGATCCGCAGGATGCGCTGATTGTCGGTGCGTCTCCTCAACGCGGCGACCGGGTCGAGTTCCCGATTTGGGGAGAAGTTCGATTCATCGATGGTGGTGTTGACGACCACAAGTGGGTTGTGGGCCCACGCGCACCGCGACCTTGGGAGTGGCACTCGATTGCTGTTTTTTTTCGGGTCTACGCGTTGGCAAAACGCGGCTTGGGGTGCATCCGAGGGGCCAATGGGCCAACAGTGTTCAGCGGTGTTCAGCAAAAACCTGTAAATGCGGGTTAATAGTGTTTTAGAAAGGAGATTCGAATGATCCGTTCATTCATGAAAAAGGCTGTAAAAAAGGCGCTCGGCATCGACACGCCTGCGCGGGGCACCTACGCTGGCGCGCCTGCCACTGAACCGCCGCCAGCACCAGTGGCGAAGCCGCGACCCGCAAAGCGAACTGCGAAGACGGCATCTCCCGAGGCGCCGAGCACCAAGGCAACACCAGCGGCCCCCGCCGATACTGCGGCTTCGGCCAAGAAGGCGGCTTCGGCCAAGAAGGCGGCTCCCGCGAAGAAGGCGGCTCCCGCGAAGAAGGCGGCTCCCGCGAAGAAGGCGGCTCCCGCGAAGAAGACGGATCCCGCGAAGAAGGCGGCTTCGGCCAAGAAGGCGGCTCCCGCGAAGAAG
>DEBL01000039.1 GCA_002348535.1 Deltaproteobacteria bacterium UBA2957
GGATGCGGATGCGGATGCGGATGCGGATGCGGATGCCGACGCCGACGCCGACGCCGACGCCGACGCCGACGCCGACCCGAGCTGGCCGTTTGCCGGTTCGTACAGTGGGTCAATCGTAATGACCGGAGACACTTGGGGTGCATGGTGTGCAGGAACCATGGCGATTACCGTTGAAGCGTCCGGTGCCATAAACGGAGAAGGTCAATGCGACTGGGATCTGAGCGACCTCGGGTACGGTACCGACACCACGTATTTTTATCCCGAGGGAACGGTGAGTTCGGCGGGGACTGTATCGGGTGACCTTTCTGTGGATGCAGGGGTTTGGGGCGCTTTCGGTGGCACGTTGTCGGGCAGTCACGGTGAATCCGAAACCGATTTGGTCATGGAGTTCGACTGGGACTGGCAGAGTCAGGTGGTCGTGTTTGAGCGCGAATAGTCGGCGGTCTGCCTTCGACTCCTGTACCCTTGGGGACCGGAGGCCTACCAATGGACTGCCACACGTTTTTCATGCTCGCGTTGCCTTTGACCAGCCCCGTGCAGCGACCGATCGCCGTCGGAACGATGGACTCAGAGGCGAGGCCGATCCGCTGCCATTATGAGCGTTCTCAACATGCATCGCTCTGCGAGGAAGCCTTGGCGGGTCTCGAGCAAGCTTGGACGCTTCAGGTCGATGGGCTGGGCTGGCCCGAGCCCTTGATGGACGCCGATGGAATTCTTGATGTCTATGTGTCTTCGCAAGGGGAGGGCGGTGCCTATGCCTATGGGCCGTGGGAAGATGCTGAAGTGATTGATGGGCGCATGGTCGCACCCGCCTATATTGTCATCGATCCGGAGTTCGAGACCTGGTTTTACTGGACAATGCTTCACGAGTTCAACCATGTCCTTCAGTACTCCATTGACGTGACGGAGTCGCGGTATGTGGCGTGGGAGGGGACGGCGACGGCGGTGGAATCGTGGTCCGATCCGTCGCTCCTGCCGCTGGATGACTACATCGCTGATTTTCAAGCCACGCCGTGGGTGGGCCTGCTGGGCGATGGGTGGATGCTCTGGGACGACTACGGGCTGTACTCTCTGTACGAGTACGGCGCGGCTCTTTGGTTGTTTCACGTCGATGCGATGCTGGGCGAAAACACGGGACAAGCCGGCATTGATTTGTGGCTGAAGGGAACGAATACCACATGGGACAATGAGCCCGACTTTGTGGACGCGCTGGGCGTCATGACCGGGGAGTGGGTTGATGCGTGGATGGCGTTTACACTGGATCGCATCGATGTTGGTACGCCGAGCACGCCCGATTGGGCGGCCTCGTATTCAGCGCCTGCATTCGCCATAGGGTTGGAAGAAAGCGTAGCGGCGACGGACCTGCCGGTCGTCGTGACGCCGGAATTCATGCCGTTTCAGACGGGGGCTGTGTATGCGGAGGTGACCGACATCGGCAAAGGTGAGCGAATCCGGGTCACCGCTGATGGTGACCTTGGGGTCCAGTGGGCAGTATTTGTCGCCAGCGGCGAGCAGAAGGAGTGGGTGGACTCGAGCAGTGCGGAGTTCACCGTGGACGCCGATCGGGCCGTGGTTGGGGTGGTCAACTTGGGCCCCGTTGCCTTTGATGCCGATGACCCGGTCGCGGCATCCGATGTCAATGTCCGTATTCAGGCAATATCAGGCGATGAAGACGCAGGTGGCGACGGCAGACCGGGCGGGTGTGGATGTGTGTCAGCTGGCGCACCGTCGACCGCGGCAATGGGTGGGTTGATTGCACTGAGCGTGATCGGCGTAGCGCGTCGAAAAAATTCATAAAAAAAACAATCTGCAACCCGAACAATTGATGTATCGTCTCGCTGTTCCAACCTTGAAGGAGACATTGTGCGAACGTATACATTGATTGGATTGGTGGCAGCCGCGGCGATTGCGTCGGGTTGTAGCGTAAGTGTAGACAAGCCCGAGGACCAAGGCCAAGGCCAAGGCCAAGGCCAAGGTCAAGGCCAAGGCCAGGGTGACGATACCGGCGGCAGCGATGACACCGGTGGCGATGACCCGGGCGGCGATGATACCGGCGGTGCCGACGATACCGGTGGCGGCGATGACACGGGCGTAGATCCCGATACCGGTGATCCGGTCGAGCCGGATGCAGACGGCGACGGCATCCCCGACTCGCAAGAGGGCGGTGGCGAAGTGGACACCGACGGCGACGGCATTCCCGATTCGGAAGACGATGACTCTGACGATGACGGCATCAGCGATGCTGACGAAGGCTCCGGCGACACCGACGGTGACGGCGCGGGCGACTGGATCGACACCGATTCCGATGACGACGGCCTCAGCGACGCGGACGAGGGCTCCGAAGACACGGACGGCGACGGTCTTTCCGATGCAACGGATACCGACTCGGATGGCGATGGCATCGACGACGCCGACGAAGGACTCGACGACGACGGCGAAATCGCCGATTCGGACGGCGATGGCATTCCCGATGTTGAAGACACCGACTCGGACGACGACGGCATCCCCGATGCGGACGAAGGCGGCGGAGACTCCGACGGCGACGGTCTCAGCGACGCGACCGACACCGATTCCGACGACGACGGGATTGGCGATGCCGATGAAGGCTTCGACGACGACGGTGAGATTGCCGACACCGATGGTGATGGCATTCCCGACTTCATCGACACCGACTCCGATGGCGATTCATTGTCGGATTCTGAGGAACTGACCGACATCGGAACCGACCCGTACGATGAAGACAGCGATGGCGATGGATCGAGTGACGGGATTGAAGTCACTGTGGGCACCGACCCGCTTAATCCTTCCGACACACCGGGCGATCTCGATGTGCACCTTCTGGGCTTTGGCGAGGAGATCGAAATCGAGTTCCCGCTCGAGAGTGAAGTGCAGCAGGTCGATGTTGCATTCCTGATCGACACCACGGGCTCGATGGGCAGTACCGTGTCGGCCATGACCTCTGAGTTTGTCGAAATCGTGACGGAGCTTGAAGCGACCATCGATGACGCCCAATACGGTCATGCAACCTACGATGACTACGCGTTCACACCGTACGGTTCCATAGGGACCGACAAGCCCTTCGAGCTGCTCCATCAGATCTCTGATGATGTGGAATCGGTGCAGGCTGTGATTGCATCGACGCCGCTCCATTCGGGATACGATGGACCGGAGTCGGGCATGGAGGCTCTGTACCAGTCTCTGACCGGCGACGGGTACGACCAAACTTGCGATGGTACGTACGACGACACCTACGATGTGAAGCCGTTCCTTGCGTCAGATGACGACTTGTTCAGCGGTCTGGGCGGTGAGTTCTACAATCCAGACGTCACCGGTGGCGGTGATCGAGGCGGCTACGGGTTCCGGACTGATTCATTGCCGGTGGTCATCTATGCCACCGATAATGTGCTTCGGGATCCCGATGGGACCACTTCTGCCACAGGGACCCCGGGCGGATGCTTGGATGCAGGGTCGACTGACGTGATTGCTGCAGCTGAGTCATTGGGCGCTCGTTTGATTGGAATCGCCGCTCGGTACTCGGGGCCTACTCCGCAGATCGAGTTGCTCGCGGAAGCGACGGGTTCGCTCTACGATGCCGATGGCGGTGGTGTGGCCGATGATCCGCTCTCGTTCTACTGGGATGGTGCATCGGCGACCTTCCGCTCGACCATTGTGGGCGCGATCGAGGGCATGCTGGACTCCGTGACCTTCAGCGAAGTGACGCTGCAAGTCGAAGGTGACACATGGGGATTCGTGACCGCTGTGGACCCAGAGTCGTACACCGATGTTACTGTCGGTTCAGGCGGCCTGACCCTCGACTTCACGGTGACGGTCGAAGGTGTGGTTCCCGCGATGTCGGATGACCAGATCTTCACGATGGACCTCAACATCATGGGTGACGGCACCACGCTGCTCGGAACCCAAGAGCTCATCATCGTCGTACCCGGAGTGTAGACTCAGTCTGCGCATTGAAAAAGCCCCCGCTGCATTGGCAGCGGGGGCTTTTTTTTATTCGATGTGCTGATCTTCAGATTGGACCTGCCCTACAGGTCTGTCCACGTGCCCCCTCCATCGGTGCAGCCGGCTTGAACCTCGGGAAGAATCGTTGCGTCGTAGTAATACAGTGTAAACGCGGTTCCCGGATCTGTGGGGTCGTAGGAAAAGCCGGTGCACTGGGCGACGGCGCCGGATGGGCACCCGCTGGCGACGAACGTAGGTAGGGGTGCGCCTTCGCTGACTGCGGCGTCGGTGAACGCGTCGCATCCGGCTTCGGCGGATGCGGCGTCCCAAGCGGGACCGTCGAAGTCATAGCAGAATGACCCCATCCAATCGCACCCACCTGCGGACGTGGATGCAGCGGGGGTCGGTCCGGTGGCACCTGTGTCACCTGTGTCCTTCGGTGAGCTCGAACAGGCAGCGAGTGTAGCAACAAGGGTGATGGTTTTTAGATGGTTCATGGGTTCTCCTCTGTCCGGGGTCTAAAGTTGCAAACCTAAGTTGGCCACCATTCGCACTTGAATCACCGGATTCTACTTTTTGTTTTTGTATTGCAATAAATCCAATCAACACTCGCCAAATGCACCGCGAAACTCTGGCATCGAACTTGCGTAGACCATGAACAACCCGGAGGTTGCGCATGCTCACGATGATTCTGATGATGGTGTTGGGGACTCAAAAGGCCAATGCATCGACCCTTCCCCTCGAGTCCAGTCACTATGATGTTCGCATTGTTGGGGGAATCGCTGAGATTGAACTCGAGCAGGTGTTTTCGAACACCGCGAGCGACTTCATTGAAGCAGTCTACACCTTTCCCCTCGATGGAGGCTCTGCGGTCGACGACATGACGATCGAGGTCGACGGCCGCGAAATCGTGGGTGTGATCAAGGCCAGAGACGAAGCACGCAAAGAGTATGAACTGGCCCGAGAACAAGGCCGAACTGCGGCCCTAACGGAGCAAGAGCGTGGCAATGTGTTCACCCAGTCGGTCGCCAACATACCCCCCGGTGAACGGATCCGGGTCCGACTTCACGCAGTGCAGCCGGTCGATCGAAGCGACCACCAGTACGAACTCGTCATTCCACTTGTTGTGGGACCGCGATTTTCACCGGTGGCTGAGGTGCCCGATGCGAATGCAGTCACACCGCCCGTATCCCGGCAGGACACCGGGGTATCAGTCGACATTGATGTCGAACTCAACATGGGGCTTCCCATCCACACACTCGACAGTCCAACCCATGCAGAAGAACTTCACATTCACCACGCCCGGCAAGGGGTATCGGTCACAGACATCCAGCCAAACTCCGATTTTGTGATCCGCTGGTCGGTGGACACCGATGAGCCGGTAGCCATCGCACTCGAGCAAGACGACCACATCATGCTGCGCTTCGAGGCCCCGGAGGTGCCTCGGGCTGACTCCGTACTTTCTCGCGAAATCATATGGATCATTGACACCAGCGGTTCCCAAGAAGGGCTGCCGCTTGAAATGGCGCAGTCTGCGGTCCTTCGCGGACTTGAGACCATGAACGACAATGATCGCTTTGGGCTGATTCAGTTTGCCAACCAGATGAGTCAGTTTGAGAACGGTCTGGTCAACGCCACCGATGTTCACATCGCAAGAGCCAAGGATTGGGTGAGAAATTTGAGGGCCGGGGGCGGGACCAACATGGTTGATGCGGTCTACGGCGCGCTCAACATTCCAGAAGACACGAGTCGGGAGCGCTACGTGGTCATGGTTACCGATGGTTTGATCGGTAACGAGCGTGGGGTATTGGCCTCGATCGCTGACCACCTCGGTCCTGCACGCCTGTTTACATTTGGTCTGGGGAATGGAACCAATCGTTGGCTTCTCGAGGAGATGGCCTTGGAGGGCGGAGGTAGAGCGACCTTTGTCACAGGAGGCGAAGACCCTGAGACGACCGTCCAACGATTCATGGAGGGCATCGAAAAGCCGTTGCTGAGCGATCTTGTTGTGGACTGGGGAGACTGGGCCGTAGACGGTGTGCATCCGGCCAAGCTCGGCGATCTGATGGCGAGTCAACCGATGGAGGTGCTGGCGCGAACCACAGGTGGCAGTGGTCCCATCCGCGTTCGCGGGCGCCAAGCGGGTAAACCGTTTGAGGCATCGCTTCGTGTAGAGCGCATCGAAGGCAGCGCGTTGGGAAGTCTCTGGGCTCGAGCGCATGTCGCAGACTTGGAGCGCGAGCAGCACTGGGGAGAGCGTGAGGATGTCAAAGCCGACATCCTCACGACCGCACTCGAATACCGTTTGATTACTCGGTATACAAGCTTCGTTTCGGTGGAACGTCGGGTGTCAAACCGCACTGGTCAAACGCGCCGAGTGGACCAAACCCTCGATATTCCAGAGGGAATGACCTACGCGACGAGTGTAAGTCGAACCTACACCCCTCCGGGAGATCCGCTTCTGACTGTCGATGCACCGCGTTCATCGAGGAGCGTCATCGCCGTATACCCGTGGGGTGAAGCGGTTGCGATGCGGTGGGATGAGCTCAGGCAGCGTTGGTACGACAGATTCTTGGTTCCTCGTGACGTTTCGGACGGAGCCATTGAAATCCTTATTTTCGTTTACAGCAGCGATGGTTCAGTCAATCGCCGTATGGTGCCGATGGTAGTGGACAGTGCAGCCGATGAATTCAATGCATGGATCGAGGTGTTCAACGGCCAAACACGGATCACACTTGTACCGGAAGAGCCATTGCGATCGATTCTTGCTCAGCCGGTGGGGCGCCCTGAACTACAGAAACGCTTGAATGTCGTTGTTGACCAAGATGACGAATACACCATCGAATTCCCCGGCACATGGGACACGGTGGAGGTGGTTGTCACAGACCGGGCGATGAACACACGGGTTCAAAAGGTGAAGCGATGAACGCCGCATCGTTGTCCATAGTGGCCGTGTTTTCAAGCATGCAATCGGGGCGCGACCTTCATTTCGACGGGGAAGTCGTCTGGTCTGCATCGTCCGGAGGCTTAGAAATCTTCGATACCGATGGCCGATCCATAGCGGCGGTCCGAGACCTGCCGTCGAGGGACACGACGGCCATCGGTTGGTTCGATGGTTTACTCACCGTGGGCACAACCGATGGAGGGTTCACGTGGATGCAGGGCGCATGGCAGCGAGTGGGTAGCGCTCAGCATGTTGTTGCGGTGACCGAGCTGGGAATGGTGTTTCGAGATGGGAGTTCGTGGCCGGACGATGGGTTTCGTGGCTTCACGGTGGAGGCGGTGGCATGGAAAGGCGAACTGGTGCGCTTCACCAACGATGGTCTCATGCATACAGCCGACCGCATCGTTGAACTTCCGGGGCCCGTGGCGGATGCCAAGGTTGTGGGTGGGGAAATTCGAATTGCTCTTCACGGGGTGGCCGCCATTTGGGATGGACATTCGTTGAGTGTGCTGCCGATTCCCGCTACAGCGGCTGGCCCTTGGTGGGGCACTTCAGAGGGCGCCATCGTGACCGATCGGGTTGAACGGATCGGTGGGGTCCCTGGCTTGATTCATGCGATTGAATCCGTAGACGGGGTTCCAGTCGTTGGCACCGACACGGGCGTGTGGTCGGTGGATCGGCAAACCAAAGCGTGGTCAGCAGACGAAATCTGCGACAACTTCATCACGGGAATCGCTCGGCATGCCGGTGAGTTGGTTGTCAGCACATTCAATGGGGGAGCCTGTGCTTTCGATGGGGAACTATGGCGCTCCCTTACGCTGCCCACAACAATGGCCAATGACGTATTGAGCGACGGTGAAACCCTGTGGGTGGCGACCTCGGACGGCTTGGTGGAAGTCGGGAAAGAAGTGCATCGACGCGTGTCAGAGGGAGATCGACCGGGCGATGCAGGAGTGAACCACAACGGAGTCAATGCATTGTCGATGAGTAGACACGGGCTATGGGCCGTGGACGTGCTGGGCCCCGTCTCCGTTTCCGAATGGGTGAGGCATCGCTGGTCAGTCCTCGGGCGAAGCCATCCATCGATCGCTGCATGTCCATCGGGAGAGGTTTGGGTCGGCAGCGAGGATGCAGGCCTTGCGGTCCGCGGGACGGACGTGGGCCGACGGAATGGACGCTCAATGTGGCGGCAGTTCGGCCGTCTTGATGGACTGCCTGAAAACTGGATTATGGCGGTGGAGTGCGCCGGTCCCGGCGCAGCGTGGGTGGGGACGTATCGGAATGGCGTCGGGCGCGTGGATGCGAGCGGCTGGACACCGTTGCTGGTAAACGCTTGGGTGCAGTCACTTCTGGCGGATGATGACGTGCTCTGGATTGGGACGGCAGATGGGCTGTACCGTTCGGATGCAAGCGGCGTCGTTCGCGTCTTAAACGAGGATGTTCATGCGTTGTTTAGAGAAGAAGATGTACTCTGGGTGGGTACACGTAGTGGATTGGTCGGACTTTCCGTCTGACGCAAGGCGTTACCGGTCTTCTTCAACACTCGAGGGACCCGCTGATTGATCTCGTTGACTGACCAGTTGCGCTTCGAGGCGACGCATCTTTTCCAGCATCTTTTGGTTGGTCTGGATTTGCAGTTCCGTTTCGCGCCTCGTGATGGCATCGGCCTGGACTGCAATTTTACGTTTGAGTTCAACGACCAGCGCATCATCCGGTCCGCTTTCCCGCTGGAGTTCGGCAACAAGGGCATTCGCCACGCCGAGCTGTTCGGTCATGATGGAGTACTCCGTCTGAATCTGTACGTTGCGTGACAGCAGACGACGCGTCAAATCGATGGCCACATTGGCCCGGAGTGCAGACTTCAGAAGCGCGAGAGACTCGTGGGCAAGCGTCATGAAGCGATACCCTGTGGCCACATCATTTTGTCCGCCAGCGAGCCACGTCTCGAGGGTTTCAAGGTGTTCCTCGGCTCGTGCGATGTTTTGATAGTGGTGTCGGTCGCGACGGTACTGGTGCACGGCGCTGCGGAACTCGCCGGCCGATGCGAAGCGGTCATTCGGGTCCGGTGCGATGGCCTTGTGAATGATGGATGCGAGCGCATTGGGCAAGCTCGCGGGGATTTCCTCACGGTCGCCCGCGCGCACCCGGTCGAGTATTTCTTGAAGATTACGCCCTTTGAATAAGACCCCGCCGCTGACCATTTCCAGCAACATTGCACCGAGCAAGTAGACGTCGGTCCGTTCATCGAGGCGAGTCCCCTCGTGTACCATTTCGGGTGCAGCAAAGCACGGCGTGCCGACGAACTTACCCGTGGTGGTCAGGGCATCGGTATCATTCATGTCGACGGCAATTCCCCAGTCGATCAGGAAGACTTGGCCGAAGTCGCCGACCATGATGTTTTCGGTTTTGATGTCTCGATGCAGGACGCGCTTGCTGTGAGCATGTTCCACGGCGTGGGTGACCTGCATGAATACATCGAGCATCCACATCTCGGGTCGACCGTCCACGGCACTCCAGCGAGGGTGCTTCCGATTGGTGACCATACTCCGAAGATCGGTGCCTTCGATTAACTTCATAACCAGCACCGCATGGCCTTCACGGTCTTGGCCGACCATGTGAACGGGCGGGATGTTAGGGTGGTCCAAACGCCCGAACAGCAGGCCTTCTTTATGCACCGATTGATACGTTGCACCTTGGCCTGCTGGGTCATGACTTCGTTTCACCGCGACGAGCCGCCCCATCGCAGCTTGTGTGGCAGTGTATACGCTGCCCATGCCGCCGGCCCCCAGTGATTCGCCGACCTCGAAATCCGGTGGAGCGGGGGTGCTGATGGGACTGAAACCTTCAAACTTGATCAACGGTGTTGGTATGTCTGTGCTTCGCTTGTGCGGCATCGCCGCACTGTTTGCCGTCGTGCGCCGCACGACAGCGGTGGCGCTCTGAGTCCTCGACGTTTCCGTGTGGATGTACTTCTCGCGAGCGTCGAGCGTTTCGCGGATCGTGTCGACACCACCATGATCGAGAACGGTCTCGTCGTTCAGTTCATCGGTCGCATCGACGAAAATCATGTCAGCGCCTCGAGGATGTCGGTGCTGCTCATTACCGAGGCATACAGGGGGAAAATTTGTTCACAGTAGAACTGCTGTTCGAAGTCCGAACGGCCTGCTGTGCAGTCTTCAAGGACAACCACGGAGTAGCCCTTTTCATGAGCTGACCGAGCGGTAGAGTCGATGCAGACGCTGGTTACGGCGCCGGCGACCACAACAGTCTCAATCTTGTTTTCCGCCAAAACGTTGTTCAGCATTGTGTTGGAAAAGGCATTGAGCCCGCGCTTTCCAGTAATGGTTCGAATTCGATCGCCGTATTGGTTGAACTCTGGAATCACCTCAGAGCCCGGCTGCCCATCCTGAAACGCGCCGACGTCACGGATCACTTTGAGGATCCCGACCGGTTCCACCAACTCTTCATACGTGGGAGTAAAAATGATGGGCGTCTGGATCAGCGTTGCACCGGTCGGCGCCAGACGCGCGAGCAAGGCCATCGTATTTTCGAGAGCGTTGGTTGTAGAGGCAGATTCCTCGATGGCCGACCGTAAAATTCCGTTGGAACTAAAGTAGTCGTTTTGGTAGCCAATCAATACAAACGCAGTTGTGCTGAGTTTCATCGGTCGGTCCTGTAATGGGGTGGGAAGACGCAGGGTCTCCCCTGCAAGACGGATTTATCTCGCTGGAACAATAGAGGCAGCCCGGAATTCATTCTGGCGAGCAAACTGATGACGCTGAGGAACGCGGTTGCGGGTCCGCTTGGCCGTCTGAAATCAATTTTTTTGCCCCGAGGTCTAATCACCCGGGGTGATTTATCCGTTGTATGCATCGCAACGGAGAGCATGCGATGATTTCCACCCCTGAACATTCATCTGTATCAACATCCAATGGCGTGGTTCTGGTTGTCGATGACGACCCCATCGTTCGAAAGCTCACGCGGCAACTGCTCTCGAAAATATCGGATGCCGTGCATGTCGTTGCTAACGGTGAAGATGCACTTCGGGTGGCTCCCCAGCTCGACCCGGACGTGATTCTTCTGGATGTGAACATGCCCGGCATAGACGGTTTCACCGTCTGCCGAAAGCTTCGTGAGGACCATCGAACCCGAGAAGTGCCGATTTTGATGGTCACTGCGTTGAATGACAGAGAGTCGCGTCTGAAAGGCCTTGATGCGGGCGCTGATGATTTCATTTCCAAGCCCTATGACCGGATGGAGCTGCAAGCTCGTGTCAAGACGATTCTTCGCGTCAACCGGTACCGCCGACTGATGGAGGAACGCGACAATCGGAAGCGGGCATGGAAGGGAGCATTGGGAGTGTTGAGTGAGCTTCTGGCCATTCGAGACCCATCTACATTTGGTGTCGCCCAGCGAGTGGAGCGGAGAGCCTTGGACATTGCGCGCCGGCTCAAGATTGGGGATCACGACACCCTTCGACTCGCCGCGTTGTTCTGCCAACTTGGTCGCCTCACGGTTCCTGATTCCGTGCTCGCGAAGCACGCATCGAACTTAGACTTGAGCCGAGGCGAGCGTGCCATGATGCGCGCTATTCCAGAGAGCAGCCGTGCGATGCTCGCCCACATTCCCGAGCTGAGAAGAGTGGGCACAGTGGTGTATTGGCAAGATAAGAATTTCGACGGTACTGGCTTCCCCCTTGAGGCGCTCGATGGAAGGAACATCCCGGTTGCCAGTCGCATCATTCGCGTCGCAAGAGACTTCGAGCAGTTGATGGAAGACGGCCTAAGCAGCGACGAGGCGCAACTCCGATTGCACAGCCAAGATCGTTGGTACGACCCCGCTGTGCTCACTGCTCTGGATGCACAGCTGCTTGATGAAGCTGCGGAATTCAGCCTGCGAGCCCGAACAGTCACCCTCGCCGAGCTTCGAATCGGTATGCACATTCTCGAAGACATCTCCACCATCGATGACCTCTTGGTTGTGGTGGGGGCGGGCACGCAGTTGACGGGTCCGATGCTGGAGAGGCTGCACAACTTCGCTCGAATCAAGGGCATTCGAGAGCCGATCGTGATCAAGCGCGCATCGGCATCAACCGCTTTTTCAGCCGCCTAAGGTACGGAGAACCAGAGATGACCGTTGGCAAAAAGGTACAACTTCACATTGTGGATTCGTCATCGGGGGCCGCGCAGCGATGGGCACGGCGGCTCGCGTCTACCGTGGATGCATCCGTTCGAATTTGGGATGCGGTTCCCGCTCGTATTCCATCCAAAGGCCCCATCGTCTGGGTTCTGGTGCCGGATTCTTTCGCGTCTCCCTTGGCCCAAGAGGATGTTCTTGATGTGGCCCGGAGAGCGGACCTGCGCGACTCGGTGCTTGTGGTCTGCGCAGACGATTCACGCCTCCTATGGGATGATCGGGCCACAGTGATGCTGGAGCAGGAGCCGGATCACGCCTACACGCGGACATTGGGCTTATTGGTGCGGATGGCACGTGACCAACATGCACTCCACGCTGCGCTGCAGTTTCCGGTAGAGAACCCCAATCCAGTCATGCAGTTCTCTGCAGGCGGTCACTTGATGTACTCCAACCCAGCAGCCACTGAAATGATGGCGTTTGCAGCGGATGGTCACGCGCTTGAGTCGCAGCTTGCGCGATGGATTCGTGAATCCGCCGAGGACATGCATGTGGTTGATGTTGGACGGCAAACCTTTGGGTTTCGGGTTGAACGAGATGCGGTTGATGGAATGATTCGGGCTTACGGCATGGACCTCACGCAGAGTCGCGATGCAATCCGGAAATCCATGGCGATGGAACGAGAGAGCCGCAACAAGGATGAGTTTTTGGCGACGATGAGCCACGAACTTCGGACGCCACTCAATGCAATTTTGTCGTGCACTGAGGCGTTGCGCGAGGGCGCATACGGCGACCTTTGTCCTGATCAACTGGAGTCCGTGGGTACCATCCGCGAAAGCGGTAAGCATTTGTTGTGCTTGATCAATGACATCCTCGACATCTCGAAGATCGCGGCGGGTCGGCTCGACCTCTCGATGGCGACCCTCGGGGTGGAGTCTGTCCTCGAGTCGGTCGTTGAAATGCTGCGCGGGTCCGCTGAGGCCAAGCGCATCACGATCGAGGCGAACCACGAGTCGCGGCTATCAACCATCAAAGGGGATCCACTTCGCATAAAGCAGATCCTGCTGAATCTAATGGGCAACGCCATCAAGTTCTCACCCGAAGGCACACGAGTGGGGATCACGGTGCGCGATGGACGGGATGCCAACGTGGTGGAGTTCGAGGTCTGGGATTCGGGACCCGGCGTTGGTTCTGAGGCAGCGAGCGCCATCTTTAAGCCCTTCGTTCAAGCAGAAGGTCAATATTCACGCAACCAGCCCGGTACAGGGTTGGGGTTGGCCATTGCGAGAGATCTCGCCATACTGCACGGAGGAGACCTTCGACTGGAGGCGTTCGACCAACCCGGGGCGGTGTTCATCGTCGAGTTGCCTGCGGAGGAGGGGTGCATCGAGGAACGGTTCGACTTCAGAGCCACCGGGGCATGGGACCTCGTTCGCGCTGGGGACGAACTTGACGATTCAGCGACCTCCGAGATTGTGCGTGTATTGATTGCGGAAGATACGGACTCGAACTTTCAGCACCTCCACGATCTTCTTGTCAGCATGGGGTACACCGTTGACCGCGCGCACAATGGCGTCGAAGCCGTGGATAAAGCCCATCGGACATCACCAGATCTCATCTTGATGGACATCGATATGCCGGTGATGAATGGGCTAGATGCCATTCGGATCCTTCGAGATGAGCCCGCCACGGAGTTGCTGCCGATTATTGCCGTTACCGCTATGGCTGGGGTCGCCGACGAGCACGCATGCCGAAGTGCCGGTGCAGATGGGTTCCTCGCAAAACCGTACCCGCTTCGTGACCTCATGGCGCTGATGCAGAATGTTGAACGCCGCGAAGTCAGGAGTGACTACAGTTCGACGGTGTAGCTGCCGATTTGAAAGGTGTCCGTAATCACGCTGAATTGGTAGCAGTTGCCTTCCGCCAGTTCCACGCCACCGAATGGGATGCCGTTGAGTTCGTGGTCGTCGGTCGCACCGTCAGGAAGTTCCCCATAGACCACTGGCGCCGAGAAGCCGGTCGGAAATTCAGTCGTGGAGATGGCCCAGTAGGCCTCGCCATCGGAAACTGAGGTTCCGGGACCCATCGGAAGAGTTGCCCCGTATGTGGTGACGTAAAGCCCCAATGCTCCGGCGTCGCCCTCCCAGTCGATGACCAAATCTTCGTCTTCCATCGACACACTGACTGCCACCGCGCCCTCTGCACCGGGCTGGCAATCCGGGATCTCTCGCTTGGGTTCAATGGTCCATGTCACGTCCTCGAGATGAAATCCGGGGCCACTCACGATGAATTCTCCGGAGGCGTAGTCGATTACTCCGTCGCCATCGAGGTCGAGTGCAGTGCCCGATACCGAGGAGCCTTGGGCGACGGAGTTCCCGGCCTTCACGGGCACGGGTGGGATTTCAAATTCGTCGGCAGCAATCACTGCGCTTGTTTCCCACACGAGTTCATCGCCTACGTCAAAGCTCAACGCGGAACCAGAGCGGGTCTGGAAGGCTTTGAATGGGTTCGGCGCGACAACGGTAATGTCTGGATTGAATCTTCCGTTTTCAATGTCAAAGGCAGGCATGTCAACCGCCATGACATACTCACCATCGAAGGTCAGTTCGGGTTTGCGCGCTGTAGTGAAATCAATCGAAATGGGCTCCTGTAAAACCCGTTGGTCGAACGATTCAAGCTGTTCGTTTACGACTGTGCGGTACGTGTGGTCCGCATTCAGCGGGTTGAGAGGAGTCAACTCGACCACGCGACCGTTAAATGCAACCTCGACCGGGATGGATGATCCGGATTCATCGAGCACGGCAAACAGACGATGGGCTTCGTCTCCGGTCCAGACTGGCTGATTAAACGTCAACCGAATGGGGTCTTCGGTGCCCACCCATTGCCGTTCAGCATCGGGTTCGTGCCGCAACAGGAAGAAGTCTCGATCCGTCAGTTCGCGGAGGTAACGGACGAGTGCCTCAACTTCGGAGTCGGTCAGGTTGGTGACGCCAGACCATTCGGCCGCTGCGCGTGTGGCGTCCTCCAAGGTTCGGGCCGAGCCATCTTTGAGCCAGCTATTGTGGCGGTAGGCTCCCACAAGAACGGGAGTGCTCACGCGACCTTCTGTGATGCCATCCTCGAACGTTTGGTTGCTGGTTGTCAGTGCTCCGCTATGGCATCCATTGCATCCTGCCTTTCCGTTGAACAGGTTTTGACCCAGTTTGGCTTCGGCAGACAGTTGCCCATCGCGTTCGGTCCACCCGTTCGCTTTCGGAGGAGGGACCATGGAGGACAAGAAGGCGGTGAGTTCCTCGGTCATCTCGGTGGTGGGCCAGACGGAAATGATGCTCGTGAAGCCGGTCACGCCAAAGGTGCGTGTGTCGTTCACGTAGGCTCCCCAGCCCAACGGAGCCGTGCCGTCCAACCACATCAACGGGCGGGATTGTTCCCATGTTTCAAACGGACCGGCGCGCCAGACCTCGGTGTCGCCTCGACCGTCATAGTGGCAACTGTTGCAGCTAAAGTTCTGGCCGTATGTGTTGCCGGGCTGAATGAAATGCAGGTGTCCCGCCGCCATCGCGGGTGGCCGAGGGTCGACTGCAGTCGCGGCCATTGCGGTGATTTCTCGGTCGGACAGGCGGTACATGTGCATGGCCTGTGCGGCATGGATCCACAACCCGTCTTCGGTGGCGAGCAGGGCACGCGGACCGCCTGAAATTGGCGTACGGGATCGCTCAGCCAGCGCGTTCAAGTCCAGTTCTACCACCAAGCCGGAATCTTGTGCTGCAACCCACAATGAGTCGCCCACCAGTGCCAACGCTTGGGGCCCCAATACGTAACCCTCACCTTCGCTTGCGGGCCCCAACACGGTGCTGTGGAGCCACTCCCCCGTGTCAATATCATAGGCTTGCACATGGGCTTCAAATGGCGGATCGTCGAGGGTCACGAGTCCGCGCTCGGGGAACGTCACGGTCGTTGATACCCACAGGATTGAACGTTCCTCGTCTGCGACGAGATCGGTGATGATGTTTCCAGCCTCTTCGACCGTCCACAGGGTGTCGCCTGTTGCAGTGTTGATCGCTTGGATGTCGGTTTGTCCCTCTTCGTCCTCGGCATACGGATAGCGGTCCGGGCGTCCAGTTCTGTGGCCAGCCACAAACAGGGTCGCTCCATTCGCTGATAGAGCCATGGCTCGGGGGTTTGGTACGGCATCCATACGGTGCGTCACCGCTTGGTCATTGAGGTCTACAACTGCGACCGCAGATTCAGTCTCCAAACTTACGTAGGCGATGGACGTCGCGGGGTCGACAAGGACGGTCCCCGGTTCATCGCCCACCCAAATGGAGTTGATCATCTGCTTGGTATTGGTGTCGATGATGCCGAGGGTATCGTTTGCAGCATGGGTCACGATGGCCAACTCAAGAGAGGGGTCCACATCGATGGAGGTTGGCCATGGTCCAACAGGAATCGATTCGAGGGCCTCGCCGGTGTCGAGTTCCACCCGGCCAATCGTGGGTGAGAAGGCATTCGCAACCCACACTTCGTCATTAACCAGAGCCATGGACCGACTCGGCATGTACATGAGGTTGAGGAACGGAATGTTCGCGGGCTCAATCGGGGTAACGGTAATCGCGGTGCCGGTGGTTCTTTCCGTCAGCACCACGGGGTCGGTGGTTTGTGCGATGAAACGCGGGTCGTCGGCGAAGAGCAAGCCTGCAGTAGCCTCTGGAAGGGTCCACTGAAGCGGTGGGCATGCCGGATCGGCAATGGAGGGTAGCCAGAGCACTTCGCCAATCGGGAATCGATCTATTGACTGATTTCCGAGGTCGATGCTGCCACAAGAGGGTGGGTCCGTCGCGATCGGCTGAACTGAACAGCCGGTTGTGATCGTGATCGTGAAAAAAATGATGGCGCGCAACATGGGGATCCCAAGACTGTGAAAAGCGAGTTACATGCAACGAAGTACGCTGAATCTCGCGGTCGCTGGGAGGGTCAATCTCAGCGAGGTCCGGACCATTATTTGTTTGAATAGGTTTTGGCAAAGTTTTGAGAATGCGCTACA
>DEBL01000259.1:0-4347 GCA_002348535.1 Deltaproteobacteria bacterium UBA2957
TCCCCTCGCGCTCCAGCCGGGCGGGTTGGATGATGCGTCGCCATGCTTCATACAGTGCGATTCGGGATGCGGAACCGCTGGCGGGGAGCGAGTAGCCGGCAGCGATGTTCGCGGGGGCCAGAAGAATGGGGATGGCGGTGGTCTTGTTCCCGGCGGTTGCGCTCACGGTCGCGATTCCCGGTCGTCGACCGGCTGTGTAGTGCACTTGGGCCATCCCGGAACCGTCGGTGGTGACCTGAGCTGGAATGCTTCCAGAACCGGTTGCGACCTTGAGAGCGACCGGGACGTTCCCCACAGGGTACCCGTATTCATCGAGCGAAAGGATGGTGAGCATTGCGCTCGACAGTCCATCGTTCGACATGCGGTCTCGGGAGGGGAACATCAAAACGGTGCGAAAGGGATTGGATGATCCTTCGGTGGCCACGGTAGTGATCACCTCGACTGCACCGTTCCCCGTCGTTGTAAAGCGGGCTTTGTAGTCACCGCTTCCAAGGTCCGTTGGGGCGCCATTTGGCCGAGCTCCGTTGGACTGAAACTGCAGCGTGCGCCCGGCCATGCCGACGCCGTCCGCCGATTGGACCTTGGCGAGGATCTGGAACCCTTTCGCGGCCTTCATCAGCGTTGCAGGTTCTGGCGTGATCTCAATGGAGCCGGGGCGGGCTGGAATTAGTTCAAGCTGGGTCGAGGCCACCTGTGCGCTCTTGAGGTCATCGACTTCAACCGTCAGCGTGGCCGCAGTGCGTTGGTTTCCGAAAGGCGGCGTGAAGTCGGCACGGTAGATTCCGTGGCCTTCGTGGATGGCATCGCTCATTGTCCCCGCAGTGGCGCTGAAGCGTACTCGAGCGGATGAGTCGGCTGATCCGTTGGGGGCAGTGACGTACGCCCGAACAGGCATGCTGACCTTGGGGTCCGAGGCAAGGGCGGATGTGATCGGAAACAGCGTTACGCGGTTGGCGGGCGGCACCTGAAGGTCAAGTTCCTCCTCGGTTTTCTGGCCGTTTAGAACGGAAATCACCCGAGCTTCGACAAATCCGGGGCGCACCTCGAGGGGAACCTGAGCCCGTCCGTTGGAGTCGGCCGATACTGGACCGTACTCCCGGTCATCGATTCGCACCAGCACACTGCTGTTTGGTTGGCCCACCACAGGGAAGTTTGCCTTACCGACCAGCGGGATGGCGAGCGATCCGTAGGTGCGATTGGGGTTGTGCTTATCGGCAACCGTGAGCAACGCGACGTGGGGAAAGAACTTCTCGGGCGGTTTGTAGGACGCAGCAAAGCGGCCGCCGCCCAAGTTGGTGACATTCTCTACCGTCCCCGAGTTGGTGAGCACAGTGAGTTCTGTACCCTGGAGTGCCTCAGCAGACCCACCACTGAGCGTGATGTTTACGGTTGCGCTGGAGTCTCTACCCAACGTGAGTTCACTGGGGTTGGCTTCCACGGCTACCTGTTGGTCAGCGCTTGGGTGTACGGTCAGCGCCCAACTCTGCTGAATCGGCGTCTTGTTCGGTGCCTTCCCCTTTACCGTGACTGCAATGGCCGTCCGCTTGTTCACCTTGGGCGGGGTCCACTCCACAGCGTACAGACCCGGCTTGACCATCGATACGCGGCCCGTTGAACCCTTCTGCGCTGAGAATTTCAGGGAGGCGCCGTTCATGGATGAGCCGTCGCCGTTGAAGGCCACAAGGTGCAGGGTGGTGGTTTCCACGCCATCACCGGTCACGTCGCCACCGCTCACCAACTCAACCATCGGGTTGGCGGCATGGGCGATGCCCATGGGGTGTGGGGCATCGGTCGGAGCCAAGGGCAAGGCCGTTGCGGTAAACAGTGCGATGATCGAAATCAGAGTAGGGGCCAGCTTGGCCATAAGATCTCCAGGTTCACGACCCCAATATCCCCGCGCGTGCGCGCTTCGAATTGAGATCTTCGAATTGAGGCCATATTAGAGAGCCGAATCGATGGGTGTCAACGCACGATGGCTGCAGGAGCGTGCGTCCTCACAAACCCTTTGCGTACGCATCAAAACAGGGGTTGCAATTTCTCAGGCGCGATTACCCTTTAAATATTCCCCCCAGTCGAAGGATGAAGTCGTTGGAACACCCCATGCGTGCCGCAACTAAACGGTGTCTGTCGTGAGCAGTACAGGTTGGCTGCAAGACCGGATCGAGCTTCTTTTGATCGGGGACTCAGTCCGCCGCACAATGGAGTTCGAGTTGGAGCGATTGGCGCAAATTGATGGCCAAGGATTTGATCCGGATGAAGCTGCGGTGATCATCGGGATTGTGGGCGAGCCGACGACCATGGAGGCGCGTGCCCCGTTCGCAGCGTTGCGACCCTACGCAGACGTGTTTCTTACCGCCTGTCTCCATGTAGCCGTTGTCGACGGTCGATACTCGCAGGACCAAGCCCGCCACATCAGCCGGCTTGCACTCCAGATTGGTTGGTCAGCCGCTCAACTCGCGGCATTGGAGCGTCGAGTTTTGGGCCGACTCGAGGAGCGCGGGCGAAGGTTGTTGGTCGCATCCTAACGACGGCGGGTCCCACCCACCCGCTCGAAGGCGGCATAGAGCATGGTGTCCGAGGGGTGGCGGCGCAACGCATCGCGGTAGATTTCGCGCGCCACTCGCCGTTCCCCACGTGCTTCGTACAACGATCCCAAAAACAAGGCGACCGCGGACTGCTCAGGATCAATGTTCCAAGACCGTTGGCTGTGGCGAATCGCCCACTCAACGTTGTTGGACTTTTCGAAGGCTCTCGCGAGCGCAAAGTGCGCACCGGCATTCGTTGGGTCGAGCTCGGTCGCGCGCTGCGCAGCCTTGCCCATTTCATCGATATTATTTGCTTTTTCCCACGAGTTGGCGACCCGCAGGTAACCGTCAGCGGATGGTTGGTTAGACCGTGCCAGCGCAGTCCCCCAAGCTTGGGCGGCTTCAGCGTGTCGGCCTTCGGCCTTGAACGCGTCGCCGAGCCGGTTCGCAATGTCGACCACCTCGCTGCGCCGCTGTACTTCTGTGGTGATGTCCCCCGTCTTCATTTTGCGCACACCAGAGACGGTGGCTTGCATCTTGTAGGGAGGATTTGCGAGGGCAGCGCTCAGGGCATCAATGCTTCTCGGCCACGCCTGCTGCTCGGCGTACAAGAGGCCAAGCTGAGCCGATACGCGACCGTGGCTCGGATAGGCGCCTTGCAAGGCGGCAAGCTTGCGAATCGCCCCCTCTTTATCTCCTTGTTCGGCCAGCCATGTTGCATCACCCAGCATGTCGCGGGGGGACGCTGGCAGCAATGCACGCGCCATCTTGTGTGCGCGGTTGAAGTCGTCTTGACGCTTTCCTTGGCGAAACACCGTTGCCGCAAGCGACTGAATATCCGCGTCTTCGGGGGCCATGACGGTCGCTTCGGTCGCCATCGCCACAGCCGGGCCCACGCGATCGGCGCGCAGCAAAGCCCAAGTGTGCAGACTCCGCGCCTCGGCAGTTGCGATGTCGGATAGTGCTTCGTCCGCTGCATCCGCTGCGCCTGTAAAGTCGCCGTTGGCGATCATGGCTTCGACCACCAGCATCTGAAACTCAACATCAGTAGGGGCGCTCTCTGCACCGGAACGTGCATTTCGGAGAGCGTCTTCACTTCGTCCGGTGGTCAGCAGGGCGCGCACCAGCAGTTTCTTGGATTCGGCATCCCCCGCCGTTGCTGCGCGCTGGGCCGGCAGGATGGCACGCATGGGCTGTTTTCGAGCCAGGTGTGCGGCGGCCATACCCCGTAGCGCACCCGTGTGGGATGGTGCTTTGTCCAGCACGCGCTGATACTCCGTAGCCGCGGAATCAGGCCGCTGGGCGCGGAGGTGTTCGTCGCCTTTCTTGACCGAGCGGTTCACGCCACACCCAGCGAGGGTGAAGGAAAAAACGATGGCGGAAAAAATGGCGCGGTTCGTCATGGTGGTTCCTGCATGCAGGCGCGGTAGTTAGCTGCCCAGTCGCCAGAAGGGGCTGCCCTGAAGTTGCGCCTTGAGTTGATCAAGTTCGTGGGGGTGGAGTTCGAAAGTCTGCGGTTGTCCGGTACGGGGGTCGACTTGGGTGGCGAACCAACGATCGCCAACCTTGCTTTTGTGAAGCATCAGCCCGCGGGGATCATCGTAGACCAAGTCGAGGTCTGCTGCGGTAAGCGGGGCATCCGGGTCGGGTGCTTCATCACTCGGATCGGGGTCGGGTTCCTCGGTCGCCTCGGCTTCTGCGTCATCGGCATCCTGTACAGGCTCTGGCGGCGGTGGCGCGCTCGCTGTGAGCACATCATCAATTTCCCATTGCAACTCGAGTAACTCTCCTCGTTTCACCGAGTCCAAGTGCTCGCGAACCA
>DEBL01000259.1:4676-5545 GCA_002348535.1 Deltaproteobacteria bacterium UBA2957
GGGGCCATCGCTGCCTTTTGCCAACGCAATGAGTTCATTTTTAATCGATTCGCGCGCATCGAAGGCGGCGGTGCGGAGTTCTTCGATCAACGTGTCTACGGCTTGCATGCAGTCTCCTCTGAGCACTGGGTAACCGAAGAATTGGAATGTGTGGAGCGCGATGACTACGCTGAAGACATGTCAGTGTTCGATCTTCTCTCTACTGTTGATCGCGAACGGCTCAGTTTGGAGGCCGAGGTCGTGCGTTTGGTCGATGGTGAGTCGCTTGTACAGCGCGGCACTTCGGCGGACTCTCTTTTTCAGGTGGAAGCGGGTCGGCTCGAAGAAGTGGATGGTCGAAAGAACCCTGAGGTCATCGTCGATGTGCTGACCTCCGGCCGCACAGTCGGTGAAATTTTTGTAGTCGATAAGGCCCCGTGGGACTTTGACATTCGAGCCGTGGAGTCCAGCACTGTTTTGAAATGGTCTCATGATTCGCTTGAACGGCTGATGGAGAGCGATGCTGCGCTCGGTGTACGGTTTTTTCGAGCGCTCGGCCAGTCGACCATCCATCGGGCTCGACTTGGCCGAACCACTGCCGTGTCGTCGCGGAAGCTTGAGGTGTCCAGCGTGAGTCTTCAGCTTGCTGCAGCTGCGGAAGAAGAGGCCCGTCGAGTTGCGGGTCGGGCCCGTGCTGTGTGGGCAGCGGCTGAAGACAATGCAACGAATCCATCCACCAGTGAAACGCATCTGGAGGCGGCAGAACAAGCGGTGGGCGATCTTGCAGGCGCAATGAATGCGTGGATTTCCAACATCTCGAGTACAGCTGTGGCGCAACGAGCAGGCGGCGTGCTGCGCTCCGAGCTTCGTCCATTTCTTGCAAAGGCCCA
>DEBL01000223.1 GCA_002348535.1 Deltaproteobacteria bacterium UBA2957
TTTCGCCACGAACTGGTGGAGGCACTCGATTTAGCGGAGTCGGAAGACGAAGTTGTCCGCACAGCATCGCGTGCAGCCCGCGTGGCGTTTCCCGAGAAGATCTTTCAACTGCTCGTCGCAGACACAAACGAAGGCACCATCGCTCCCATCGAAGAGACGGCCCCGGTGGCCTGTTCGTTGAGCTGCATTGAGAGCTGCCCGGCCGCACGAAAAGGCGACGTGCTGTTCCATGACCCCGACATGGGCCTTAGCCGATGCCCCCGGATTCATGAGGATGAGACCATTGTGACCTGCGCCCCAATTAGCGTAAATGGCCAGGCGGTTGGAGTCGTTCAACTCATGGGTACGCCGCTCGAGGACGGACAAGAGGAACTGTTAGAGGCGCTGTCCACCGCAGTGGGCGTTCGCACCGGTGTGGTGCGAAACTTGGCCGAACATGAACTCGCCGCAGGAACCGACCCCCTGACGGAGTTGGCGAACCGGCGAACGATGGACGAACACATGCGGCGTCTGGATGCGGCCGAGGTTCCGTACACCGTCATTGTTGCCGACCTCGACCACTTCAAAACCATCAACGACACGCACGGCCATGATGTCGGCGACAGGTGCCTTCAGTTGTTCGCGGATATTCTCAAGGAGGCATGCCGTGACACCGACATTGCCTGCCGACCGGGCGGAGAAGAGTTTGCCTTGATCCTCTCCGGAGCAAGCACCGACGCCGGGATGGCAGTCGCCTCTCGGATACGTGCGATGCTGGCCCAAGAAAGTCGCCGCCAAGGGCCCGTGTTCACGGTGTCCCTCGGCATCGCTGCGCGACCGACCCATGGGGACCGAGCCGAAGAAATCTTGCGTTCGGCGGATGTCGCTCTCTACGACGCGAAGGATCAGGGCCGCGACCGGTGTGTCCTTGCTGAATCCCCGATGAGTCTTGAGGTGCTCGGCGCCGGCTAATGGGGCCTCCGAACCTCAGGCTTGTTGCAGCGTCTGGGCCGTCCAATATTGAGCGCCGCCATTTTTCTTTGCCCGCTCAAGCGCGCCCTCGCTTCGTGAGAACAGTGACTCCGCACTCTCGCGACCGTCCCACGTGGCGATTCCAATCGACAATGAAACCTGAAAGTTTTTCGATTGGTGGGAAAAGACCATCTTTTGAATTTTTCGGCCCAACCGCTTGGCTGCGCCAGTGGCCTCTCGATTGCCCGTATTCGGCAGCAAGGCCGCAAAATTATCATCGTTCAAACGGGCCACAAAGTCCTCATTTCGGAGCTGTTTAACAATGGTCGCGGCGACCGTTCGGAGCACATCATCACCGCTGCTGCGATGGAACGTCTCGTTGATTTCATTCATCTTGTCGACATTGAAACGCATGCAGGTCAGAAGCCCTCCGCTGTGTCTCGCCTCGACCAATGCCAGCGGCAGCGCCTCTTCGAAGGCGCTGAGGTCGGACACTTGGGTCAATCCGTCCAAGGAAATTTTGACGTCTCGGCCGCTCTGACCTCCGGCCTTACGATTCATGTGGTGCATCAACTCTCGTGACCGGGCTACCCCTTGGTCAACCCGTGAACGCGCGATGGTGTGGCCGTCTGACACCCGCTCCAGCGCCACCAACACCTCGCGCTTGGACTGCTCGAAGCCCGGCCCTTGCTCCAAATTCTCTACCCGCTTCTTCAACGTTTCAATTTCTGCCACCCCCGAGGCCGTCGCTTCCAGTGCGCTCCCAAGACTGTTCTCGAGCGCGCCAATCAGGGTGAGAACGGCTTCGTTGGATTGGGCCTGGCGAAACCGAGCCTTTCGTGCTGTGTGCTGCAACTCTTGTGCACTCCCTTCGATGAGCCGCGCATCCCCATTCCGAACCCGAAGTGGAATGGACTTTTCAAGCTTGGAAACCGCCTGAGTAAGTTCAGAGTCGTGGATACTCACGCGCTGAATCGCTTCGACCAATGCGCGGGCAGCATCCGCAAAGTCAGCCGACCCCGACCCCACGGCAGTCCCGCGCAGTGCCTTCACCACTGCCGACGCCTGTCTCGAGGTTCCCGTGGGCACCGGGTAGACCTCGAGCCTCTCGATCAACTCCTGTACCCGCTGCGCATCCGCCCTCGGCAACTCGCCCTCCACAAAACGAAGCAGCTTGACGAATCCATCACGCAGCAAATCAGCGTCTTTCGATGTCGCCTTCCCACCCGTGCTTTTTGAGAACCAACCCATGTTCACCACCACACCACTAGGATACGGATCGCGAGACACACGATCAAAGCCCTCTGCCTGCCATCTGATATCCATGCGCCTTCTCTTCTTCGTTTTGCTGTGGTCGTGCAGTTCCACAATGGGGCCTCCATCCGAGCATTGCGATTCGGCATCCACGGTGCATGTGGCCACGGCCGATGGCGCCGAAATTGCGCTCCATCGGCATTCTCAATCGGCTCTGCCCGTGTTGGTGATTCACGGCATCTCATCCAATCACCGCTTCTGGGACTTGACCGAGGGCCATTCATTGGCGGAGACGTTGACCGCCGCGAACTTTGACCCATGGTTGATCGATTTGAGGGGCCATGGTGAGGCCCTGTACACGCGACAAGGGCTGCGCCAGCACCATGGCTGGACCATTGATGACTACGGTATGCACGATGTGGCAGCCGCCGTAGCCCACATCCAAGCCGCTACGGGGCATAAGCGGGTCGCGATTGTCGGCCACTCAATGGGCGGCATGGTCGCGGCCATCTATGCTGCCCACCACGGTGACGATTCGATTGCAGCCTTGGTCATGGTTGGTGCCCCCGTTGTGTTCCCAGACGACACTGCTCAAACTTGGCTGGGTAAGGCAATGAGCCAAGTCGGTGGGATTCCCCCCTCGGTCGCTACGCCCGCCGTTGCTCGATTCATGGCGGGGTGGCATCCGGCGCTCCCGGTACACGGTGAAGCGATCTTGTTCAACGCCTCAAACATGGCAGAGTCCATGCAGCACTTAATGCTGACCACAGTGGTGTCGCCCACCACACGAGGCGAGGTTCGACACTTAAACCGCATGATGAAGGCGGGTCGATTGGTCTCCGCGGATGGCTCAGTGGACTACACAGCCGCACTGGGTTCGGTTGATGTGCCGCTGTTGGCCATTGCGGGCGGCAAGGACCGAATTGTGCCATTGGCGGGTGTGAAACAATGGGCCAGCGCTACGGCGTCCGCCGATGTCACGGTCAAAATCGCATCCAAGGCCAACGGTTTCGTTGCCGACTACGGTCACCTCGACCTCGTGCTCGGTCCTGCAGCGCCGCGCGAGGTCCTTCGCCCCATCGCCGAATGGCTTGACGGGCACCGAACAAACTGGTGATCAGAGTTCGGATGACTTCTCCATGCGACCTCTCGCCTTTTCGACTGGATACTTTTTGGCATTGATCGCCAGTTTCTCAGTCACGGAATCGGACAGATCAATCTCCAGTTGATTGGCAATGTTCATCAAGCAAATCGCCACATCGGCAACTTCGTTGGCTACATTCTCCATGCGCCCGTCAACCGGGGGTTGGGGTCCATCATCACGACTCCATAGGAACAGTTCCAGCAACTCCCCAGCCTCAACGCTGAGTGCCATCGCCAAATTCCGCGCATTGTGGTACTGCCCCCACTCGCGCTCTTCGTTGAACTGCGCCACTGCTTGCCTCAGTTCCAAAATCGTAGACGATTGATCCGCCACACTGCACCTCAAGTTGGTTATGTGCCTTTCCCCTACCAAGGGGTTTGATTCGGAGTCCACTGTGTTGACATGTTTCTCGATTCTTTTTGCCCTCAGTTCCATCAATACGGCGGATGCAGGACCCAAACGGCCACTCACCTTTTTGGTTGATACTCGCCTCAGCGAAGGCCCAGTTGAAAACTTCACTGACCTCGCAGTTGACCCCTTCAAAGTCGCAGGTCTGCTGAACCCCATCGCGCCACCTGCGCCACCCGCCCCCGTGCTCAACGCCAGTCCAACAACGGACGGTGAGGCCGAAGCAGCGGTCGAGTCAGCAGCCATTGTCGCCCAAACCCCGGCCGCCACCAAAGGCGACCTGCTGATTCCAAACGAGCGTTCCTACTCAGCCAAAGTCGCCGTAAACGGCCTCGTCATTGGCATGCTGGGGCCGTACACTGATGGCGCCCTCCACAACATTTCCTCTGGCGACTACAGCGTCTCGTTCACCCACACATCGGGCTACACGTACACGGAAACCATCTCGACGACCCAGATCACCGGTCCGATCATTCCCGGCGGACGTGGCGCGGCAGTGGCGTTGCCAAACAACGCGTCCAAAGACGCAGAATAAAACGCTGGTGTGGGTCGCTGCCCTCGCGCTTGTTGCTGGATGCCAGAAACTCTGCGTCGGTGCTGGCTGTGAAGAGAACTTCGGAGCGGCAACGCTGACCGTATTTAGCGGATCAGCGCTTCCGGCTGCGGGCAGCATCGAACCCGAGTTGGGCACCGCACTGGTCACCGGCACCGAGGCCGATGGACCGATTTGGGCGGTCACCGCCACGGGTGACCGCATCCTCGTCGGGAGCAGCATCGGCAGCAGTGTCCGCAGTTTCTCTTCGCAAGACCCCAGCCAAACCACCAGCGACGCAGACGGGATCATCCGGGGCGAGACGAATCGCGATGCCTTCGGTCACCAAGTGGCGACCTTCACCGACTACGACGGAGACCAAGCCTTATTGGTCGCTGCACCGCTGTATTCGGTGAGCGCAGCCTCGCGAGACGACGGCTCGATTCACCAGTTCAGTGGCAAAGGAACGGGATTCAACGGTTCCTTCAATGCCTTAGACGCAAGTTTCCGAGTAAACGGGGTCGAATCCGGCGCGCGCTTTGGTTCAACGGTAGCCGTCTGTCCCGATCTCGATGGTGATGGCGGCGATGAATGGTTTGTTGGCGCACCACGGTCCAGCGAAGGGTCCGAGATGGCGGGATCGGCCACACTGATCCTCTCGACAGAGCGGCTCAGTGTGGATGTGCAGACCGGATCCGGCGCCTTCGAGAAACGCTGGTATGGCGAGGCCGTAGGAGCACGAGCAGGCCACGCCTTGGCGTGTTCCAATGATTTGGACGGCGACGGCACGGCCGACCTTGTGATTGGAGCGCCCTTCACCGACGGTCCTGACGGCACCGATGCCGTGGGCGCAGTGTACGTTCTCTCGGGCACTGACCTCGATTCATCCGGTCCGCTCGCAGGTGCAGCGACGCTCGTGCTGTACGGAATCGAAGCGAACGAATGGATGGGCTACTCGGTGGCCATCGGAGACGTCGATGGCGATGGGCTCGCAGACCTCGTTGCAGGCGCACCAGGGAGCGACGAGGCCAGCGGCGCGGTTCACATCTGGCTTGGGGCCCAACCCATCGCCGGGGAACCCACCACCACCCTGCGCGGCGATACGGCCGGCGATGGATTTGGACACGCGGTGTCGGTTGGCGACCTCAATGCAGATGGGATCGATGACCTCGTTGTCGGCGCTCCGTATTTGAACCCATCGACTGATGAAGAAACATTCGATGCCGGCGCCCTTTTTCTGTACTTCGGCAAGAGTTCATGGACCGGGTTGGCTGACCGAATCTACGACGCGTCCATCGGGGGCACCGAACAATACCAACGAACGGGGCGCAGCATCCTCGTCGCGGACCTCACCGGTGACGGCCATGCCGACATTGCATCGGTCCAGAGAACCGCCCCCGAATAGCCTGCAAAACCGTGCCACATGGGATACGTGCCCGCCATTGCAGGGGAACACACCATGCTCGACCACGCTCTTGAAGTTGCCCGAGATGCCGCACTGGAGGCCGGTGCAGCCATTCGCGGATTCTACCAAGATGAGTACACCGTCCGCGACAAGGGCGAGGACAACCCGCTCACTGATGCCGATTTAGCGGCCGACAAAATCTTGGAACACCGCTTACGCGGCGCCTTTCCCGACTTCGGCTGGCTCAGCGAGGAAACTGCGGACACGCCGGATCGCCTCGAAAAGTCGCACGTATGGATCGTCGATCCCCTCGACGGAACACGGGAATTCACACTTGGGATTCCCGAGTTTGTCGTCAGTGTCGGCTTGGTTGTTGAGGGTCGTGCGGTACTCGGCGTGCTCTACAACCCCATCAAGGAGCAGCTGTTCACCGGTATCGTCGGGTCGGGTGCTTGGCTAAATGGGGAGCCCATACAGGTCACTGACCACGCCAATCTGCACGGTTCAACTGTGGTGTGCAGCCGTACTGAAATGAAAAAGGGTTGGTTCGATGAATTCATGGACGTCTTGAAACCCGTTCCAGTCGGAAGCGTTGCCTACAAGTTCGGCCTGGTCGCGGCAGGCAAGGCCGAGTCCACCTTCACACCGCGCCCACGGAGTGAATGGGACATCTGCGGCGGGGTCGCAATCGTAGAAGCGGCGGGCGGACGGTGTTCCAACCGACAGGGCCAGCCCTATCGCTTCAACCGGAAAAAACCCCTCGTCGATGGCGTCGCGGCGTCCAACGGACACATCCACCACTCCATCTTGGAGATCATGGACCAATGACCGATCTCGACTGGTGCCGCATCATGCTGCCGAAGGTGTCTCGCACCTTCGCACTGGGGATTCAAATGCTGCCTGCACCATTGGAGGCGTGGCTCACGGTTGGGTACCTGCTCTGCCGGGTGGTCGACACGGTTGAAGATACCGAGGACATGCCATGGGCTACGCGCCGCAGGCTGTTTACGGCCTTTGAAGATGCCCTCACCACTGGCAATACCGCTGCTTTTGAAGCCGACAGCAACGTGTTTCCTGAGCATGCCGACGGCGACCTATCGCGGAACCTTCGCCGCGTTCTCACGCCGATGGCGAGCTTTCCAGATCCCGTACAAGAAGCCATGCGTCGATGGATTGGGGAAATGTGCAGCGGGATGGCAGTGTACGCGCGACGCCACGCCTGTGAACCGGGTCGGACGACCCTGCGCGACCTGCCGGACCTCGAGCGCTATTGCTACTTTGTTGCCGGCACCGTTGGCCACCTGCTGACCGACGTGTTCCTCGTCGGCGTTCCCGAAGCACAGCCCCATGCACACCAGATGCGCAAGCATGCGCTTGGGTTCGGATTGCTTCTTCAAATGACGAACATCGTCAAAGATGTCACGGATGATTGGCCCCGAGGCTGGTGTTTCATCCCCCAAACTATCCTCACCGATGCGGGGACCAACACCGATCAACTGCTCGACCCAGAATACAAGGATGCAAGCCTTCACGCCGTCAACAAGGTCAACGTGCACGCACAGCGGTTCTACGCCGACGCCGTCGCTTACGTTTTGGCCATTCCCCAGTCTGCTGCTGCACTCCGCCGTTTCTGTTTGTTTCCGATGCTGCTGGCCGGCAAAACCTTGAACCTCGCGCGAAACAATCCAGCCGTCATTGACGCGGCCGCCAAGGTAAAGGTTAGTCGAGATATTGTGATGCAGACTGCCGCCCAAGTAGAAGCCTTATTGACCGACGACACCGCCATTGGTGCGTTGAGCCTCGTCGAGCCTGCAGGGGCCCAATGAAAGCCCTCATTCCCGTTCTGATGGCTGTGGTCCTCGACCTGTTGGGCTTCGGTATCGTGATTCCGTTGTTGACCTTTTATGCCGAGGAGTACGGCGCTGGCCCGATCGCCGTAACGCTGCTCATGGCCGTGTATTCACTCGCCCAATTCTTAATGGCGCCGGTATGGGGAGCGCTCAGCGACCGCTTTGGCCGCCG
>DEBL01000302.1 GCA_002348535.1 Deltaproteobacteria bacterium UBA2957
CGCGGCAAAGGAGTGCGATGTGCTACGGTTCGTCCGAGGATAATTACGTGACCCTCCCAGTCCTGCGAAATGAGCGCTATGAACTCCTCAGTCTGCTGGGCACCGGCGGGATGGCTGCTGTTTATCGTGCGCGGGACCGCCACACGCAGCGCGTTGTGGCCGTTAAAATTCTTGACCAGCGGCTGGCGCATCGAACGGAGGTTCTTCGTCGTTTCGAACTGGAAGCGGCTGCGATGGACAAGCTGAAGCATCCAAACATCGTTCCGCTTCACGATGTTCAGTTTGAGGGTGATGAACGCTTCATTGTGATGGACCTTATCGACGGTGAGAGCTTGCTCGACCGGATGGAACGGCGCCCTTTGCCGGCAATCGAAGCGATTGATGCGTTGATCCCGGTCCTTGATGCCTTGGCGATGGCCCACTCAAACGGCATTGTTCATCGCGACATAAAGCCTCATAACATACTGATTTCAAAGGCAAATCAGGTTTTTGTTTCGGACTTTGGTATCGCCCGTGTGATAGACGAGACGGATATGTCCTTGACCCGAACCGGCGTGGTCATGGGCACGTGGGCCTTCATGGCTCCGGAGCAGCGTGCGGACGCCAAGGGGGTTGATTCGCTCGCAGACATTTATTCTGTCGGTGCCACGCTGTTTGCGGCTGTGACGGGTGAGATGCCCAAGGATTTGTTTGCAGCAGAGCTCGATCCCACAATTTATCGAGGACTTCCGAAATCCATTGAGGCGGTGATCCGTCGCGCGTGTGCATACTGGACCGCCGACCGGTACTCGACCGCTGGCGAAATGAAGGCGGACCTCGAGCGCACGCGCCGGAAGCTCATCAACGGAGATCTCGGAGAGTCGACCAGAGAGGTTGGATTTCGGGGCGATGCAGCGGGGTCGAGTGGGCGCGCGGCAACGCCAGCGGTTGTGACTGCACCGCAACGGCCAAAAGCAGTCGTTGAACGACCACGCGCGATCGTGAAACCAGAACGGCCCACCCCGGGGCTCGCCCCCCCCGTGAAACCACAGTCCACTCCCATGGTGTTGGTGACGGTGTCGCTCGTTGCGGTGGCGGTAGTTGGAATTCTGGGCTGGACCTTGGTTCGGACTGTCGACACGGTCGAGGATGGCCAAACGCGGGTAAGCCAACCCATGGGCACAGAGGCAGTTCAAGAGGACGCAAGTGTAGCGATGGAAGAGGAGGTTCAGATTGAAGTGCCGACGCTTCATCACGATCCGGTGACCACAGCAGTGATGCGCGAGACCTTGCGCGTCTTTGCAGAGGTGACAGGATCGAGCGCCTATGACCAAGTTCAGGCCTGGTATCGCCCAACTGGAAGCCAAGAATGGATTCGCGCCGGGATGCGTCGAGTGGGCGACGAGTACCGCGGTTCCATCGAGGTCACGCCGTTATTCGCGGATGGCTTGGAATATTGGATTGAGGCCAAGCCGTACCATAAAGGGGTGCCGCCGCTGACGGAAGGCTCGGCGTCAAGGCCCTTCCGCGTGGACGTCACCAACTAACAGCGAAGGTAAGATGGTAGGGGCGGTGGGAATCGAACCCACAAGGCCGTTGGCCACTCGATTTTGAATCGAGCGCGTCTACCAATTCCGCCACGCCCCCTCATCTTCAACTGCTAAATAGCACGGTCTGTTAATCCACGGGCCAACTTGGGCAAGTTTACAGTGTGTCGAAACTCGACATACCGGCTGCAATTGTTAGTGGGCGAGCCTGTAAGAGGATGACCGATGGCATTAATTGATGACATTCCCAAGACCTTCGAGCCCGCCCAAGCCGCCGAAAAGTACTATTCAGCGTGGGAAGCAGAGGGAGTCTTCACCCCCGATCCGGATGATCCCGGCGAGCCGTTTGTCATCGTAATTCCGCCACCGAACGTGACCGGTTCGCTGCACATGGGCCACGCGCTCGACAACACGCTTCAAGATGTGCTGATCCGTTACAAGCGCATGGACGGATTCAACACGCTGTGGGTTCCGGGAACGGACCACGCAGGCATCGCGACGCAATGGGTGGTGGAGCGCCAATTGAGAGAGGAGGGAGTCGACCGGCGTGATTTGGGCCGCGAGGCCTTCCTCAAGCGTGTCTGGGAATGGAAGCGGCAATCCGGCGGCACCATTACCCATCAGTTGCGAAAACTGGGGGTGTCTTGCGACTGGACCCGCGAGCGGTTCACCATGGATGAGGGCCTCAGCCGTGCTGTGCGCGAGGTGTTCGTCCGGTATTACGAGCAGGGACTCATCTATCGAGCGGAGAGGATGATTAACTGGGACCCAATTGGGCTCACAGCCTTGTCAAATCTTGAGGTTGAAAACGAGGACAACTATCAAACCGAGTTTTGGAGTTTTGCCTACCCATTGGTGGATCCAGTCCCCGGTCCCGATGGCCAAATGCGCACGGAAATCGTGGTGGCCACCACTCGTCCCGAGACCATGCTGGGCGACACGGCCGTTGCCGTTCATCCCGAAGACTCCCGCTACGCCGATCTGATTGGCAGCCATGTAAAGCATCCGTTTGTAGACCGAACCATCCCGATTGTGGGGGATGCCGTCCTCGTGGACCCGGAGTTTGGTACCGGCGCAGTCAAGATTACGCCTGCCCACGATTTCAACGATTTTGAAGTAGGAAAGCGCCACGATCTGCCCTCCATTACCATCATGAACCCCGACGGATCCATCAATGGAGAGGGCGGTCAGTTCGAAGGGCTCGACCGGTTCGATGCGCGTGTGGCCGTGAAGAAGGCCGTTGCGGAACTGGGGCTGGACCGGGGCACGAAGCCTCATGTGATGGCGCTGCCGCGCTCCCAACGGTCGGGAGCTCCTGTGGAGCCCATGATTTCGACGCAGTGGTTCGTGCGCATGGAGCCGCTGGCGAAACCGGCAATCGCCTCCGTTGAAGAAGGCGACACACGTTTTATTCCCAAGCAATGGGAGAACACCTATTTCGCATGGATGCGTGACATTCGCGACTGGTGCATCAGCCGTCAGTTGTGGTGGGGGCATCAAATTCCAGCGTGGTACTGCAAGGATTGCGATCACGTAACGGTGAGCCGCATCGATGCGACTCAATGCGAGGGGTGTGGCTCAACCGAGGTTCAACAAGACGAGGATGTGCTCGATACGTGGTTTTCGTCCGCGCTTTGGCCGTTTTCAACACTGGGATGGCCAGACAGTACAAAAGATCTCGAGCGGTATTACCCAACCTCCGTTCTCGTAACGGGATTCGACATCATCTTCTTCTGGGTGTCGCGAATGCTGTTTTCTGGGATTCATTTCATGAAGGAGTCACCCTTCAAAGACGTGTATATCCACGCGCTCGTGCGCGACGAAAATGGCCTGAAAATGTCGAAAACCAAAGGGAACGTTGTCGACCCGCTCGAACGGATCAATGACATCGGCGCGGATGCCTTACGGATGACGCTCGTGGCGAGCGAGACCCAAGGGCGGGATATTCTGTGGAGCGATGCCCGGGCCAATGGCTACGTCAAGTTCCAGAATAAAATTTGGCAGGGCTTCCGGTTCGCCATGATGCACCTCGAGCACTACGACCCGACCGCGAACCGCACCTTGAGTCCGTACGACCACTGGGTCTTGGCCCGAACCGGGGAAGCGGTTCGACGGGTACGCCATGCGCTGGACAACTACCGCTTCGGTGAAGCGGCCGCAGAAGTCTACTCCTTTACATGGGATGAGTTGTGCGACTGGTACATTGAATTTTCAAAAGGCACCCTCTACGGCGAAGATGCACCTGAAGCGGCGAAGCAAGGTGCGCGGCATACGCTGTGGACCGTATTCCATGCACTGTCGAGGCTCTTTCACCCAATCATGCCGTTTTTGTCGGAAGAGATCTGGCAACGCTTGCCCAATACCGACGGCTCAATCTGTGTGGCTCCGTATCCAAAAGCCGCCGATTTTCCGGTTGATCCTGAAGCGCTGGCTAAGGTCGCGACCACACAGGGTGTGATTACGGCAATCCGACGAATTCGGGCCGAGATGGAAATCTCTCCCAAGCTGCCTCTTCGACTCGCCACCCTCGATGCGCAGCATGTGGCTGGCCACATGGATGCACTGCGTGATCTTGCGGGAATCAGCGCCGTACAGGAGCTCCAATTCGATGGCCCGTCGTCGACCTTCGTTGTCGACGGGCAAACCTATAAGGTGCCCCTTGATGGCGTGGTCGACATCGAGGCCGAGCGTGCACGCCTCGACAAAGTGATCCAGAAGGTGGAACAGGACCTCGGGTTCTTGTCCAAAAAACTTAACAACGCCAACTTCACCGGTCGCGCCCCAGCGCATGTGGTCCAAGACATTCGCGAGAAGGCGAACGCAGCGACCGTCCGGTTGGAACAACTCAACGCAGCTCGGGAGGGCTTGGGTCAATGATGCACCGTCTACAACTGGTGAGCCTTTTGGCGCTCACAGCATGCACTTCAAATGATTCGAATAAGGCGGATGACTCATCCGACACCGGACCGACTGCATCCACCGAGGCACCATGGCCTTCATGGGTGATGGAACCGTGGGTGTGGGAAGACGAGTCGACGCAAGAAAGCGCCATGGCTCTGGTCGATGGGTACATCGAGCGCGACATACCGGTTGGAGCGGTGATCATCGATAGCCCGTGGGCTACGGGCTACAGCACCTACGACTGGGACCTTGAGTTGTACCCGGATCCCCAAGGCATGATTGACGAGTTTCACGCCAAGGGCGTGCGTGTATTCATCTGGACCGTTCCGGGCATCAACATCGAGGAGACCGAGATCTACAACTATGCAGCAGAGCGCGGTTACTTCATGACCGGAAGTGCCGATGATACGGAGCCGCA
>DEBL01000385.1 GCA_002348535.1 Deltaproteobacteria bacterium UBA2957
CCACCCTTTCTGCGAGGGAGAATGTGCCGGATCCATCAAGCTGGAGGGAAGCACGGCTTTGAACGCCAATGGGACGATCGACGTGTCGAGAGTCAACACCGATTCAGCCCCCGGCGGGAACATTTGGATGCAATCCAACGGCCCTATCGTCGTGGGAGGATCCGCCGCGGTCCACTTGGGCGGCGGGTCGGACGGGTCCAGTGGAACACTTCGAGTGGATGCAGAATCGCTGAACTTTGGGGGGGCAGTTCACGGGGCAAGCGAGGGCTTTACGCCTGCATACGGCGCACGAATATCCATGGTGTCTATCAACGGAATCGAGATCCCAATGGGTGCTTCGATCGATGCCGGCGGAAACGGTGAAAATGGAGGAAAAATAAGCCTTTTCACCGTTTCAGACCTGACAATTTTCGGCTCGGTTGATGCGGGCGGTGCGACCAACGCTCAGGCTTACCTCCACGCGCGTCACGGTAGAGTGGCTCTGTTTGGAGAACTGCGTGCAGCAGACAGCCCCGCGGCATCGTCGTCACCAACCGCGATTCGCATCGACGGATGCTCAGTCTTGTTGAGCGGTGCCGCCTCTGTTTCTTCCGCGCATGCGATCGATATTACGGCCCGCGGTGCCGACTCCGACTCTGAGGGCGCGATACCATGGTCAACTGCTGCAGTAGGGGACTTTCCCACGCTCGAGGGAAGCACGGTTTACATGCGCTCACCCGAACTCGGGCAGCTGCCAACTGATGCACAATTAACGGCTTGGTTTGGCGATTTTGGCGCGGAGCTCACCTGGCTGGCTGACCCAACGCTCGAACGATGCGGGGCAACGCCTAAAATCGATTTCGACGGGGATGGCGAAGCATGGGAACGACTGGGCTCCGGAACCACTTTCTCCGACTGCAACGACTACGACGACGCCATGAACTCGCTAATGGACAATGAAATCGCTGGTGATGGCATCGATAGCAACTGCGCTTGTGATGCGCCGGTTGATTTGGAGAATGCGTATGCCGGGTTTCTATACCGGGGCGATCAGCCCATACCGGTCGAATGCGACAACGACGGCACCGCGTCTCCAGCCGACACATCGGACCCCGACACTGGACTTCCGCCGTCAGACACCGGCGTCACCATGGGCCCATCGCAGTTCGATACAGGAACACCTGGGAATCAGTACGCATACGGTGACCCCATCACCCGCTGCGGCTGTGCCCAAGGCGGATCGACGAGGCTGCCTTGGGTTGCTTTGCTTGGGTTGCTCGGCGTTGTGGTCAGACGCCGCCGGTGACATGTCTGGCAGAACGGCGGGCCTTCTCGAACCGGTACGGTAGATGACCACCACCTTTACGATTGAAACCCCCGTGCTTCACACGCAGCGCCTGACCCTGCGGCCGCTGACCGAGAGCGACATCGAGGCCGTTCAGCGGGAATTCGCTCGGTGGAGCATCATTCAACATCTCAGCATTCATGTACCGTGGCCCTACCCCTCCGACGGAGCTCACCACTGGTTTCACCACTCGATTCGCCCCGATGTGGAACGAAAGCGGGCTGCAGTATGGGCAATCACACACCCACCGTCCAGCGATGCGCTCATCGGGATTGTGCACATCATGCAAGACGATGGCCTTGGGCATCGCGGCTTCTGGCTGGCTGAAGCTCACCACGGCCGAGGGTACATGACGGAGGCAGTTGAGCGGGTCAACGATCACGTGTTCTCCACCACTACACTCGACGAGATGTTTGTCTACAACGCGGCATCCAACGTCGCGTCACGTCGAATCAAAGAAAAGACGGGCGCCGAGTTTGTTGGAATGGTCGACGCGGCTCATCGCTCGGGAGAGACTCAAACGGAGGTGTGGGTATATCGACGGACTGCATGGATGCAGCGTTCACCGAAGCGGCCTCGATCGCAAAAACTGACCGAATAACTCGAGGTCTGCAGTCCGAAGGTGGCCATCCAACCACACAAGGCGAAACCAATCGGTGCGAGGCTCAACATGGGTCAATATTCGCACAAGCCGACCCGCCTCCAAGTCTGGACCAATGAAGTACTCGGGCAAGACTGCAACGCCTCGCCCTGCAACCACCCAGTGACGAATTGGAGCGATGGCACCGAGGTGCATGTGCGCTCCAAACCGCCACCGTTCACTCTGCGGTGCTTGGTCCGCCCAGTACCGGAACAGTGACAAACTGCGACCCGTGTCCACCAGCGTGTGATGGAGTGCGTCCTCCGGGCTTCGGAGCGGGTGTCGTTCCAGCAGTTCCGGAGCCGCCACAAAGCAGTAGCGTTCCGCATGCAGCGGCAGGTAACGCAACCTGGGTGACTCAAGCCGCATGCTGCCAATGATGGCGTCCAATCCGCCTTTCATGAGCGCCGATACAATTGCAGGACCTTCCGAGAAGTACAGGTGCAGGGTCTGCTCAGGCCGCATCTCGGCTTGGTCCTCGATGGCCGGTAATACCCACGACATCCCCAGCTCAAATCGTGTTCCAACGGTCAACTCGAAAGGAGCTGGACCGCCCTGACGGAGGAGATCAGCGCATCGCTGGGCCTCCGTGAGTACCCTTCGGGCCTGCGGCAGCAAACGTTCGCCGGCTGGGGTCAACTTGACGCGTCGGGTGGTCCGCTTGAACACCGCACATCCCAAATCGTCTTCCAAGCGCCGGACTCGTTCGCTGAATGCCGCCGGTGATAAGCCCACTTGATTGGCAGCCGCGCGAAAATTCAGGTGTACCGCCGCAGCCTCGAAACATCGGAGGTTTTCCAGATCCAACATATTGTTAGTTTATTACGAATAATACACTTCGTAAAATACCGATTCACTTTATTCCAAGTTCGGGTTCTCTTGAGGGTGGACAACACATCAGGAGGTCTCCATGAAACCCATCGTTCTCGCGCTCACCCTTTTCGGCTGCAACACCGCTGCAACCACACCCCATTTCAGCGGAGAGCCCTCAGCATCGCTTTCCACTCATCCCGATGCTGTGAGTGCGCCATCGCGGAGCCTCGCGGTGACGGACAAGCTCGCCACCATCGACGATGTGCACATCGATGCAAGTTCCCACGGCCCGCTTCACACCACCGAAGTACCGTTTCTTCACTGCACGTCGTCTGCCTACAGTCCATTCACAATGTGGGGCGAACCCGATACCAGTGACTCAGCAGACCCATCGATGTACGACGTTCATCGCATGGTGCTCGCAAAGAGAGGGCCGGAAATCATTGCGACCGTGCACACCGGCCACCCCCATGACCCAACGCAACTCAGTCGCTCCAATCGGCACGTCCTGCGTCATGCCGAGGTCACCGACACGGATCTGTACATCGATTGGCATGGCGTCTCGATTTATGGCTGGAAGTCTGAACGCGACACAATCTTCAGCGGTGGGGCATGGGGAGAACTCGACCGCCCAACCCTCGCAACCGACGCAAGCCCAGCGCCGCCCTGCGGATTTGAGGTCGAGATGTCGTGTTGGGATCCGAACAACATGAAACCGGAATTCACCTATGACCCCAACAGCGGCTTGTGCACAAACGAGCAGGGAGAACAAGGGTTCAACCAGCGCTCTGTGGCCTTTATTCGCGACACGAAGGACGGCCAGTGCACCGACTTGAGTTGGGCTGTACTGAACGAATATGTGGCGTTCGATTCTGACCTCAGCGGCTGGGATTTGCGGGGCGCACGCCTTCACAATGCAGCGTTGAGCCATACCGCTCGCGAAGCTCAGGACCCGGTCTTTGTCATGTTGTCGGATGCGCGACTTGAGGGGGCCGACATGACCACGCTCGATATCGGAATGGGTGTCGTTGAGGGAAGCATTGATGCGCATACCAAACTCCCGAATGTCACTTGTGCAGTGAGCGACGACCGCGTGGACTGTGAGGGATGATGCCGTTGATCGACCCCGGAGGCCGATCGCCTCAGGGGTCGATCAGTTCTTCGCCGAGCACGTTGATGATCTGAACCCGGAGCCCAGGCCCGTGGACTCCTGCATGGCAGCCAAGCCGCTGCGCTGACGGAACCCCAACGGTTTCCTTGGTCTCGACCTCGTACGGACCGACCGGAGTCAGGGATTGACCACCCTCCAGAATGACAACTCGACAGGTGCCACAGGTACCGTCTGTGCAGGCACTTGAGATCGGATTGGGGCCTCGACCCGAGACCAGCGTCAACGAGTCCCCCTCTTCCGCCTCACTGGCGAAGGCCGTCCCATCTGGACACTCAAACACAACGGAAAAGATGGGCCGCCGCGGTGGTTGCGGGGCTGTTTTCGGCCGATTCGTCAGCGCTCTCAGACGCCGACGAAGTCCGAATCGACTCATGAATCTCGCTTGGGCTGAATGGGCGAGAACAGCGTCACCAACGGGTCGAAGATCCAGTTGGGTAACCAACGAATGAGCTTCATCAGGGCCACCATACGCCACGGAAAGTTGATCTCCGCTTTGCCTTCTTCAAGACCGTCCACAATGATTCGAGATGCACGCTCGGTGGAGACTAAAAATGGCATGTAGAAGTTGTTTTGGTCCGTCAACTCCGAGACCACAAAACCAGGATGGATCGTGCACACCCGAACCCCCGCGCCTCTCAGATCGAGGCGCATCGCCTCCAGCAATGCAGAGACATAAGCTTTGCTCGCACAATAGGGTCCGAAGTTGGGCATCGCTCGAAACCCCGCAACACTCGATGTTGCCGCCACGACCCCTGAGCCCCGTTCAACCATGTTCGGCACCACCGCACCGATCGCGTGAATGACGCCCTCTACGTTGACATTGAGCACCTTTTTGGTGGCCGCCACGCTAAAGTCGCGGGCGCTTCGGGCATCCCCGATTCCCGCATTGGCGAGCATCAAGTCGCAAACACCCAGTTCCGATTCCAGCGCATTGAAAGCCTCGATGAGCGCAGCCTCATCCCCCACGTCTGCAATCGCAAAAGCAACCCGGTCGCCAAGCTCCTCTGCGAGCTGCTTCAGCCGGTCTTCCCGCCGCGCGATGAGACCGACGCGCCAGCCCCGGCGATGCAGCTCGCGGGCGACACCCAATCCGATTCCAGAAGACGCTCCTGTGATGATCGCGACGTTCATAGCAAGCCCTTAACCGGCGGTCAGGGCGC
>DEBL01000204.1 GCA_002348535.1 Deltaproteobacteria bacterium UBA2957
GTCAGGAGCCAATCGAATCGCTTCCGCAAAACAGTGTAGTGCCTCGGCATAATCGCCGGCTTCAAATGCATTTTGACCACGTTGGATGTGCCCGGTGGCGGCAATCGCCGGAATCTCGACATGAGCAGGATTGCCGGGGCGGTCTTTTTTCGCCAACTCCGTCAGTAGGGTTTCCGATGGCCGTTGGACGATTTTACCCATTACCTTTGCAGCCGTGAGCAGGATCCGTTGAGCCCATTGTTCGCTTCGTTTCACGGCCTTTTGGTAATCCACTCACGAGGAACGTGCTGTTGTGTACGGTTTTTGACCGAGCAGTCAGCGCCGGATGAAGGGGCCGGTCGCGCTAGCGAACGGGATGGTCAAAGGGCGACTCCTCACTGGGTGAGGCAGGAGTTGGATGGGAGAATGCATCGGCAGCTTGGCGAGCGGACGGTCCGGGTCTCGGGTTGCCAATCTGGACTCCCTGAACGTGGACCCGGCTGGCGAAGAATCGTTGAACGGGCCCAGCCAAGGCTCTGCGTGTCCAGGGCACAATGAGGCTGAATCCAACAACGTCGGTGAGAACACCCGGTGTGATCAGCAGCACTCCACCGACGAGGATCATGACCCCCTCGACGAGGGTGGACGTCGGAGTCGTTCCGTTGACGGCGTCCTCCTGAATCTGATTAATCACACTCAACCCCTCCCGTTGCGCCATCCTCGCGCCAAGGATTCCGGTTCCGATGACCAGCAGAAGGGTTTCAGCGCCGCCGATCCGATCACCGACTTTGAACAGCAACCAAAGTTCGACTGTCGGGACAATGGTAAACATGAGCAACAGTTTCAACACGGGGTCTCCGAGGCCTTGGCTTGCGCCCACAATTCGTTGAGGGTCGCCGGATCGGTAGAACCGCTCAGGGTGATGCCTTCCTCCTCAGCGAGGGCCTCAAGGTGAGCGAACCGCGACGCGAAACGGTCGTTCGCCCTTCGGAGTGCCGCCTCGGGTGGTGCGTTGAGATGCCGTGCAAGATTAGCGACCGTCATCAGAACATCCCCGACCTCGTGTTCAATTGCAAGCGCATCGCCCGTCCGGATCGCATCGTGCAACTCGGCCAACTCCTCATCAATCTGTTCAAACACAGATCCCAGCGTTGGCCAATCGAAGCCAATGGACGCCGCCTTTTCGGCTTGGCGATGGGCACGCAATAAGGCCGGGAGAGTTCGGGGAACGCCGCTCAACCGAGAGGCACCCTTTCGTTGCTTTCGAGCTTCCCACGCGACAATGCCTCCGGGATCCTCGGTGGTGTCGTCACCGAACACATGGGGATGCCTGCGGATCATCTTGTCAACGATGCGGGCACAAACAGAGTCGATCGTCAGGCGGCCATCGTCGCTCGCGATCTGGGTGACCATCATCAGCACGAATAGGGCGTCGCCGAGTTCACCTTCCAGCCCATCCGCGCCGGCGTCATGTTCCATCGCGTCGAGCAGTTCATAAATTTCTTCGAGCAGGTAAGGGCGCATGCTGCGAAGGGTTTGGTCTCGGTCCCATGGGCACCCATCGGCGCCACGCAAGCGCGCAACGAGTTCCACAAGCTGTTGAATCGGGCGTTGAGTTGAGTCCATGGCTGGTTACAATCGGGCGGTGAGGAGAACCGGGTGAGCAATCCTGAGCAATTCGGCAAATACCAGCTGCTCGAGAAAATCGCGACGGGCGGGATGGCAGAGGTCTATCGTGCCCGCGCATTTGGCATGGCGGGTTTCGAAAAGATTTTGGTGATCAAGCGGGTTCTTGACCGCATGGCAGAAGATCAAGAGTTCGTCGAGATGTTCATCGATGAGGCCCGTATCGCGGTGCAGCTCCAGCACGTAAACATCGTTCAAGTCTTCGATTTGGGAAAAGAGAGTGGTCAGTACTACATGGCCATGGAGTACGTGCACGGAATCGACCTTTCGAGACTGCTGTCGAGGGCGCGCAATCTTGGATCATTTCCGATCCCGCTGGCGCTATTTATTGCCGCAGAGATGCTGAAGGCGCTGCAGTTTGCGCATCAACAGGTGGACCAAGGCGGACGGCCAATGCAGATTGTTCACTGCGATGTGAGTCCTCAGAACGTGCTGATTTCGTATGCCGGAGAGGTCAAAATTCTCGACTTCGGCATCGCCCGGGCCGCTTTCCAAGCAGACACTCAACATCGAATCGTCCGTGGCAAATACGCGTATATGAGCCCAGAACAGGTGGCTGGAAAGACGCTGGATGGGCGTTCAGATTTGTTCAGTCTCGGGATTGTCTTGTACGAAATGCTGACCGGTCGACGATTGTTCAAGATGAAAAGTCGCGACGAGACCTTGGCGCGCGTTCGCCGGGCGGAGGTGCCGTCGCCCCGTGGGTATCGGCCCGAAATTTCGGAAGACTTGGAAGCCTTTTTATTGAAGGTCCTTGCACGCAACCGCGACGATCGTTTCGAAGACGGTCAAGAGATGTACGCGGCTCTGACTCGGTTGATGGTCCGTGAGGGGCATCGGGCGACGAACAATGATCTGGCAGCCCACCTCAAAGAAGTGATCGAGGCTGCCGCCGCAGCTGCACGAGGAGGCACGGCATCCGTACCAGCGGGTGGGGGCCGTGTGCTTCCACCGAATGCGGTGGTTTGCATGGCGGTTGAGGCCGCCGCGCCGCCCCGCTCCATTGCTGCACCGCGGTCCACGCTCGCCGAGCTTGGGGAGGTGTGGTCGACTGTGGTTGCCGAGTCGGATGGAGAGATCTGGGAGCGAGGTGATGGCGCCTTGCTCGTGACTTGGGTGGCCTCCGGTGGGTTCAGAGATGCGATTTCACGCGCCGTGGCGGCCAGCCAAAAGCTGCATTGGGCCGCTGCCGACGCCGGGTACCGACTCAGCGTTGGAATTGCGCCCGGGGTCGTTCGCATTCACCCAGACAGCAAACGCCCGTCGGCCGGGTGGGAACTGGCGGGCCCGTTCTACCTTGCCCGGTGGCTGATGAACTTTTCTGCGCACCGCGGATGCACCTTACTCACGGAGGTTGCCGCTCGTCACGTGGAGGGCCGAACCAAGCTGTTGGGGCGAATTCCGATTCAGGGCAACCGGTTTATCAATCTGTACGAGATGTCATGATCCGTGAAATCGTGAGGTGCCCTGGACCGTATGTGCGAACAGGGGAGGTTCTGTGGAACTGAGTCAGTGGCTTCAACTGGGGTCGGGCGTCGTAATGGGGTTGGCTCTCGCTGCGACCTGCGGGCTTCGGGCTTTCCTGCCTCTCTTTGCGGTCGGTTGTCTGGCGGCGCTGGGTCACATCGAGTTGGCGGAGCCATATCGGTGGATGCAACGGCCCGTAGCCTTGGTTGCATTGGGGTGTGCCGTGCTGCTCGAAGTGGCGGGAGACAAGTTTCCTGTGGTTGATCACCTGCTGGATTCTGCGGCAATCGTTGTCAAACCTGTGGCGGCCATGGTGGCTTCTGCGAGTGTGATGACCGATTTGGACCCCATCGTGACTTCATTCGTCGGACTTCTCGTTGGCGGGACATTGGCCGAAGGCGTGCACCTTGTGAAAGCCAAAGTGCGCCTCATGAGTTCAGCCCTCACCGCGACACTCGCCAATCCCATCGTCAGCTTCGTTGAGGATGCCGTGGCGATGCTGGGAACGATTATGGCGGTTCTTGCACCCATTTTGGTCGTCGTCATTGCGGCGGTCGCGGCTCTGCTTGGTATTCGTTGGTGGATCCTGCGCCGAGAAGGGACGGCATAAACCCCTTTTGTTGTGGTACCGTCCAACCCGGATTGCAGTTGAGTTGGAGGTGGCAATGACCCGGTTTTTGTTTGCATGTGCGCTTGTTGGGCTTGTGGCTTGCGGAGATGACGAAAAGCCAAATGACGATGTCACGCCGTCCGACGTTGATGCGGATGCGGATGCGGATGC
>DEBL01000339.1 GCA_002348535.1 Deltaproteobacteria bacterium UBA2957
TCTTTCAGATCCATCTCTGCGATTTTGTACCCGTCTCGCTCTGCAACCAACTGACCCAATCGAGTTTTCGCATCCTCCGACGGGTTCTCCGACATCACCAATATGCATTGTCCGGGCTCATCACCTTGGCCGACATGACCGCGAAGCCTGTGCAGTCGGGCCAACTCATGGTGGTCTGCATGCTCCACCACCACGACCACCGCGTTGGTCAAGGGAGGCGCCTCTTCAATGTGCGTTGTGGAAACCAGCACATCCAAACGACGATGCCGAAAGTCTTCAAAGACACGCAGGCGATCATCACGACTCATGGCCGAGCAGTAGACGCCGATGCGCGCGCCCTCGAGCGCCTCAGCCTGCAACCCACTCGCATACTGAAGGGCTTGATCCGGACTGAGCAAGTCACCGGCCTCGCCAACTGGAAACACGACGTAAGCCTGCCGGCCTTCGTCGACGGCCGCTCGCACCTCCGCGTAGGCATCCAGTCGTTGGCTCTGCTCGTATACACTCGCCGTACATCGAACGGGGTAGTCATTCGCCACTGTAGACACTTGGTACTCGCCAAACACGGTTAACGTCAGGCTGCTCGGAATCGGGGTATCGGTGATCACAAGCAGGTCTGGATTGGGTCCCTCTGCCACAAGGGCCGCCGGATCGGCAGTACCGTACTCATTGCGTTCTTCAACAACAACGAGCCCGAGCTTCTTCCACTTCACCTTCGCGTCCAACATCGCATGGGTACCAAACACCACCTGACACTCGCCCCGAGCAATCGCATCGATTTGCCCTCGATTTGGAGTTCCGGGAACCAACGCAGGCGCATGCCCAACGGAACGGAACAAGCCGTCTGAAAACAGGAACCGCCGCTCAGCACTTTCGGCATCGGGCAACACAAAGAGGACCTGCGACTTGTTCTCGATCACGATCGCAGATGCCAGCAGGGCGATGGTGTGCTTATCGGTTCCGACTTCTCCTTGGAGGAGTCGGACCATCGCATGTCCGCTATTTAAATCGCGTCGAATCTCTGAGAAGACGCGCTCGGCCGAGTCGCTCAGTCGCAGTTGGCGCTGCACACTGAGTTCACCAATCAGTCCGTGAATCGCTTTGTGTGAAATGCCTCGCTCGCGGTTCCGACTCCGCGCACGCCAGCCGATTCCGGCCTGCAGCAACAAGAGTTCCTCGAAGGCCAGTCGCGACCGACCCCTACGGGCGTTGTTGTTGGGAAAATGTGCGTCCCGAAGCGCTTCGTCCAGCCGCATCAGTTTGTGATTGTCGACGAGTTTCTGAGGCAGAGGCTCTCGCACTCGACCCTGCAGTCGCATCAACGCTTCACCCGCAAGATTACGCAGCGTCGCGTCCTCAACGCCTTCGATCCCATAGGAAGGAGTCAGTCCACTTCCCCGACCGTCCATCCCAACCGGCTCAGCCTCAAATAAGGTCCACTGCTCATCGTCTTCAGACGGTGCCCCAACAAAGGCAAGCTCCATGCCACGACGCCAGTTGGTCCACCCACGGGGACGAGACCCCATCCAAGCCAGCCGCATGAGGCCCACATGTCGTACATCGATCTCGACTTCATAGCGACGCATGTGGGGTGACAATCGGGCACGAAGTGACCGTAGTTTTCCTCGGACCATCACAGGGTCATCATGGCTGCCAAGGTCAATGTCGTCTGCCTGTTGTTCATCACCGGTTCCGACAGCACCAAACTTTGCCGGCCGAACCCGACCGTGCTGCTGCGGCGGACGAGCAAGAAAGTCACCAACTGTGACCATATCCAGTTCGGCCAGTACTGCGAGTTCATCGAATGTCAGCACACCGAGTTCGCTCAGTGGCATGCCTGAACCTTCTGCATGCCCCCAGTCCAAACGGCGCGGCGGACGCTCATTCGATCGAGGTGACCGTGCAGGGAGGTTCAACCATGCGTAGGGGTCGACCGCTTCTTCCACAACCTCTGGCTTGGCCGGCGTTTCGCCTGCCGCGTCAGTCGACTGTTCTGCATGCGCTTCTTCTGCAACGACTGCAACACTCTCAGTGTCGCTCGTCGATCCCGCGTCCCCGCCCGACTCCACCGCAGCCTCCGGCTGCTCCGATGCGCCCGAATTCTCCGATACGGCATCGATCTCGCCCGACTTCTCTGCCGGCGACTCCGTTCGCTTCTGACGATCCCGTCGAGAAGGCTTGGAGAGTCTGGACTTTCGCTCAAGATCGTGGCGTCGCGCACCCAACTCACCGAGAGAGACCACGGCCTCCAACAGGTCCCGAGAGGACGACACAATTTCACCGCGTCGGGCCGTATCACTATCGTCAAAGGAGACCCATAGTGCAGTCAAGTTCTGCACTACCGATTTCAACTCATCGGTGAGGTCCGCTTGACCGGCAATCCGTGTCAACAAGCGCGTTACGCCGGCGCCGGTGTAGTTCGCGGATGCTAACCGGCTTTCGTCGAGGCCGACCCATTCAATGGTTCGGCGCACTGAGGCCAAGTCAGCCCAGGCCGCAAGGCTGGACTCAATCTGTTCAGACATGGTGCCTCCTATTCGTACAGTACGTCGGTGATGACCAGTTTTCGGTCGCCACCGGGTGCACGAACAGTGACTTCATCATCCACTTCTTGGCCGATCAGGGCCCGAGCAATCGGACTCAACACAGATATTAAACCGCTCTTCACATCTGACTCGTCTTCACCCACGATTCGATACCGCGACTCGGCTTCCGTCTCGACATCTTCGACCACCACTGTAGTACCGAAAACCACGCGGTCGGAAGGCTGCATTTTCGTCACATCGATGACTTCCGAAGCCGCCAACTTCGACTCCATGTCGCGGATACGTCCCTCCGTCAGACTCTGGCGTTCTTTTGCGTCTTCGTACTCAGAGTTTTCAGACAAATCTCCGTGGGCGCGCGCTTCTTCGATATCTTTGACGATCTGCGGGCGCACCACTTCCTTTAAATGTTTGAGCGTCTCGGAAAGCTTTTTGTGACCTTCCGGCGTCATGGGATGGCGCTGCATTGAAACCTCTTTGGTAGTCGATTTGGCCGGTTCAACGGTAGACCGGTCCAGCCAAACCTCGATTCAACCTATCTAGTGTATCTGATCACAAGGTTCGAGGCCCGTAGATGATGCATCCGTCGCGTACGGTGAGGGCAATTTCGCCTCGCAGTTCACTCCCTTCGAGGGGCTCATTGATTCCTTTTGATCGATACGGACCGCAGACTGTCCGGCGCACCGACGCATCGAAGACCACGATATCCGCAACAGCGCCCGACTCAATCGATGCACGGCGACCGATTACGGCTGCCGGCGCCACGGCCATTGCACGGACCACAGAGTGCACATCGTCAATGGCCGTCAGCGCAGCCGAGAGAGCGGTTTCGAGCCCCATCGCCCCGGGCTTCGCAAACATGTATTCCAGTTCTTTCTCAAGCCGTGTCAATGGCACATGGTCCGCTGTGATGCACCCAATCGTACCTTCGCTGACTCCTTGAACGAGCGCAACCCGGTCTGAATCCGACCGAAGCGGTGGCAAGAGGCGTGTGGCCGTGTCGTAAACCGATTTATCGACCGCTGAATCGGTCATCAGCAGATGACGGGCGGGTACGGCAGCAGAGATGGGCAACCCCTCGGTTTGAGCATGTCGAAGTTGATTGACCGACGTGGCCGTCGTGACTTGAGACAAGTGAACGGATGCCCCGGTCAAGCGCGCAAACGCGACGGCTTGAGCAACTCCCAGTTCTTCAGCCGCAGCGGGGATTCCACGCAGCCCGACTTGGCTGGACACTATGCCTTCGTGCATCACGCCTGACCGTTCCAACTCTTGGTTGCTAGGACGCAGCATCACGGGGTGCCCGAACGGGCGCGCGTAATCCAACGCACGACGAAGCAGTGCGGCATTGGCCATGCACAGTCGACCGTCCGAAAAGGCAACAGCGCCAGCTTCCGCCATGCGACCCAGCTCGCTCAACTTCTCACCTGCGAGACCAACGGTCAATGCTCCGGCAACATCAATACGAGCGCCGGTGACGGCGGCGGCACGCCCCAGAACCTCCGAAACGGCGACCGGTGTATCAATCACTGGGTCTGTGCGCGGTGAGCACACGATGGTCGTAAATCCACCCGCAGCGCCTGCTTCAGAACCCGAGGACAAGTCCTCTCTCCACGTCTTGCCCGGGTCCCCAAGCTCGGCACCAAGGTCGGTAAACCCCGGCGCGACCACTTTGCCTGCACAGTCGACGACCCGACCCTCCGCCGAGTCGCTTCGCTCGGCAACAGACACAATGCGACGCCCCTGAACGATGACATCACGCACCGAATCCGTCCCGGTGAGCGGGCACACAACGCGTCCGCCTCGAAGGATCAATCGATCAGACTGCATTGGCATCCCCTCCAATCGGCTCCCCGCCGAGCAGCAAGTACAGCAGCGCCATCCGAACGGCGACCCCGTTGGTCACCTGCTCAAGAATCACGCTCTGCTTTCCATCCGCCACCGCGGGACTCATCTCTACGCCCCGATTGATTGGGCCCGGGTGCATCACAAGAACGTCCGGCCTCGCCTTATTGAGGCGATCGAGGTCAAGCCCATAGAATCGACTGTATTCGTTAACGGTTGACATCATCCCGGGCTGCAGTCGCTCTCGCTGGATCCGCAGCATCATGACGACATCCGCGTCCTCCACTACCTCGTCGATGCTGTGGCGAACCTCGACGCCGAGGTGAGTCATGCTCGGAGGGCACATTGTCCCAGGCCCAGCAACTACAACCTTGGCGCCCATGGTGGTGAGCCCAAAGATGTTCGAGCGGGCGACGCGACTGTGGTACACATCACCGACGATCGCAACGGTCTTTCCCTCGAGCGTTCCCAAGTGGTCCCGCATGGTGAGCATGTCCAAGAGCGCCTGACTGGGGTGCTCATTGATCCCGTCACCGGCGTTGAGGACCGACCACGGAAACGCCTTGGCGAGCATGTGTGGTGCACCGGCGGCCGAATGACGAATGATGATGGCATCCGGTTTCATGGCGTCGATGTTGCGCGCTGTATCCATCAAGGTCTCGCCTTTCTTAGTGGAGCTGGAGCTCGCAGAGAAGCCGAGTGTGTCCGCACTAAGGCGTTTGGCGGCAAGATCAAAACTCATGCGAGTCCGGGTCGAGTTCTCCATAAAAAAGGTGACTACCGTGCGCCCACGGAGCGTCGGAACTTTCTTGATCTGCCGCTCAGAAACGTTCCGAAAACGTTCGGCAGTGTTGAGAATTTCGGTGATCTCTTCTCGACTGACGTCGCGCAGCCCGAGCATGTCTTTCCGGTTCATCTGGATTCCCCCGCCATCACCGTCACCGCATCCGCGCCACCGTCGGCATCGCCAAGCTCTACCAACACCTTGTCGGTCTTCTGGGTGCTGATGGTCCGCCCGACAAAGTCGGCTGCGATGGGCAATTCTCGATGCCCCCGATCAATGAGCACTGCAAGCTTCACCGTCCGTGGGCGACCGTAGTCGTTCACCACATCCAGCGCGGCCCGAACCGTCCGTCCGGTAAAAAGCACATCGTCCACAAGAACGATATCTTGGCCCGTGAGCGTAAACGGCAACCGCGTTTCACCCAGCACCGGCTTCTCCAGACCCGTGTAGAGGTCGTCTCTGTACAGCGTAATGTCGACTGTACCCGTCTGCGGTCGGACACCGGTTGACGTTTCGATTCGGTCGGCGAGCCGCTCAGAAATCGGGCGGCCGCCGGTCACGATTCCCACCAACGAATAGTCTGTGGGAACACCCAGTTGCTCAATCATCTCTGTGGCCAGACGGTCGAGCGTGCGCCCGACCTCGACCCCGTTCATTCCGGTGGTGCGGTTCATTGGACGCCTACCTCCAAGCCCTCCCCGGGCACGGCTCGTTGCGTATCCCGAGCGTCTTTAGTCGTCCATCTGAGCCACATGCTCGGTCGAGAAAGACAAGGTCCGGATGGTTTCGGAAAATGGGTAATACACATCAACTTCCCAACTGCAGGCAACGCGGTATCCGTCTCGAAACTCGCTGAGATCACAGAACGAGGCATCGATGTAGTCTGACAAGCCGCGGTCTTGAAGCATCACGCCGAGCTTTTCGGTCGCCGATTGCACCCCCAGAATTCGCCACGTGCGCGCCGTTGTCTTCGTGATTTCTTTCATCTGCCAGTAATCCCAGTAGTAGGGACCGAATCGCTTCGTACCCACGATTCCCGCAGCGATAACGAGCAACAAGATCAGTGAAAATAAACTGATACGACCTTTCCGCTGGCGCATTGAACCATCTCCTTGGCCCTACTCTATTGACTTCCAGATTCTGCGCCAGCGAACCGTTGAAAAGCAGGGCGATAAACTCCATATCACTCGTGTTGCAACGCCCTGAATCTGGGCCGCTTCCACCGCACCCCAGGTTCGACTGTCCGCCGCCTCGATTCGATTGTCACCCAACACAAAGTACGTGCCAGTTTTTATCCGAGCCCGAAAGTCATTTCCCCCCGGAACAAAATCGAAGGAACGACCATTGATTTCAGCGCGCACTCCGGGGACAAACTCAGCGGTGCAAGCCTCACTCTCAACCCGTACCGTATTGGCCACTGCCGAATCGACCGATTCTCCGTCCACAAGAAGTCTTTTATCTTTTATTTCAACCACTTGACCGCCCATCCCAACAATCCGGTAGAGCCCATAAGAGCCACCCAAATCGACCTGAACCACATCTCCAAGACCGGGCTCTGACTGACTCACCCAAAGCGTGTCACCGCGGAGCACTCCGGGAGCCATCCCCTGCGTATGCACCAGTAGAGGATGACCCACGACCCAGCGCACGATGGCCGCTGCAACCGCAACGGAAACGACAACCCCCACACTCCTCCAGTTGGAGTGTTCGGTCAACTGTCGTCTCCCACCTTTAAAACAGCAAGAAACGCTTCCTGTGGGATTTCCACGTTGCCGATGGCCTTCATCCGCTTCTTGCCGTCCTTCTGTTTCTGCAGCAACTTCCGCTTGCGACTGATATCGCCGCCATAGCACTTCGCTGTGACGTCCTTCCGCATCGCCTTCACCGTTGTCCGAGAAATCACTTTGTTCCCGAGCGCGGCTTGCACTGCAACGTCCCACATTTGGCGTGGAATGAACTCTTTCAGTCGCTTGGTCAGTCCCTGCCCTTTGTAGAACGCTTGGTCCCGGTGGCAGATGGTGGACAATGCATCCACATTTTCTCCATTGACCTTGATGTCCAACCGAACAAGGTCACCCTTCTGCCAGTCTTGAACCTCGTAATCCATCGAGGCGTAGCCGCGGGAGACGCTCTTGAGGCGGTCAAAGAAATCGAACACCACCTCAGCGTAGGGGAGCGAATAGGTCAGCATCACACGCCCCGGACCGGTGTATTCGAACCCTTGCTGAATTCCGCGACGCGTCTGGCACAGGTTCATCAGGGCGCCCACGTGCGCCTCAGGGGTGTGCAACACAACCTTGGCAAACGGCTCCATAAGGTCTTGAATTTCTTGAGGCGGAGGCAGTTTACTGGGCGAGTGAATCTCCAACTCTTGGCCAGCCTTTGTCTTGACCTTGTAGACCACGCTTGGGCTCGTGGTGATGAGGTTCAACCCGTACTCGCGCTCAAGTCGCTCCTGCACGATCTCCATGTGAAGCAGCCCCAAGAACCCGCACCGAAATCCAAACCCAAGAGCATCCGAGGTCTCGGGCTGATAGTTGAACGCCGCATCGTTGAGCTGGAGCTTCTCCAGCGCATCCCGAAGGTCATCGTGGTCTTTGGAATCCACGGGATAAATGCCCGAAAACACCATCGGCTTGCATTCTTCAAAGCCGTCCAAGGGCTCAGCGGCTGGCCTGTCCTTGTGGGTCACGGTGTCCCCCACTCGCGCATCAGCCAACTGCTTGATTCCCGCGATCATGAAGCCCACCTCGCCGGCAGAAAGGTACTCTTGTTCCTTCATGTCCGGGGCAAACACGCCGACCTTGGTGACTTCATACTGAACTTCCGCACCCATGAGGGATACCTTCTCGCCCCTCTTCAGTTGCCCATCCATGACCCTCAACAACACAACAACGCCTACATAGGGGTCAAACCAGGAGTCAACAATCAAGGCCTTCAGCGGCGACTCCCGGCAACCCTCCGGCGGGGGCACGTGCTTCACAATTGCCTCGAGCACTGCGTCTACACCAACCCCGGTCTTCGCGCTGACCGGAAGGGCATACTCGATCTCCAGCCCGATGCCGTCGGCGATCTGCTCGAGCACTCCATCAACATCCGCGCTGGGCAGGTCAACCTTGTTCACCACGGGCAGGATCTCTGCATCCTGCTCGAGGGCTAGATAAACATTGCTAAGGGTCTGCGCTTCCACGCCCTGTGTCGCATCAACCACCAAGAGCACGCCCTCGCATGCGCTCAGCGAGCGAGAGACCTCGTATGTGAAGTCTACATGTCCGGGTGTGTCAATCAGGTTCAGATAATACGTGTCACCGTCATTGGCGGTGTACTGCATCACAACCGTCTGCGCCTTGATGGTGATCCCCCGCTCCTGCTCCAACTCCATCCGGTCCAAGTACTGCTCTTTCTGGTCGCGTTCCCCCAACAGTCCCGAGACCTCCATGAGGCGGTCGGCGAGCGTGGACTTGCCGTGGTCGATGTGCGCGATGATGGCAAAGTTGCGGATTTTATCGATGGGTGGCTGCATGATTAGCTTCTCGGCGGGTGAACTCGACCTATCCCGTGGTACTCGAATCCGGCCTGAAGGGCCACATCTGGAACAAAAACGTTTCGTCCATCGAACAATACCGGCTGGCGCATCACCCGCTTGAGTTCTTCAAAATCGGGATTGCGGAACTCACCCCACTCCGTAACGAGCACGACGGCATCGGCGTCTGCTGCCGCCTCTTGAGCCGACTCGACAAACTCGACCACTCCAGCGACGTCTTGCAGCATCTCCCGAGCCTCCTCAATCCCCTCCGGGTCCGTCGCCCTGACTTCAGCGCCGGCGGCCACGATTTGGCGGATCAGAACGAGGGATGGAGATTCCCGCACGTCATCGGTACGGGGCTTGAAGGTCAGTCCCCAAACTGCGATTCGGCGACCACGGAGATCGCCCCCAAAACGCCCAATTATCTTCTCCCCTAAGATGCGTTTCTGGCGACGATTGATTCGCTCCACCGCATCAGGAATCTCCAAGCAAACGCCCGCCACATCGCCCATGTGTTTCAAGGCCCGGATGTCTTTTGGAAAACATGACCCGCCAAACCCCGCACCAGCGAAGAGGAACTTTGGACCAATGCGCGAATCGCTGCCCGTTCCCAGCCGCACGGCTTCCACATCCGCCCCGACCGACTCGCAGAGGCGCGCGAGCTCGTTCATAAACGAGATTTTCGTCGCCAATAGGGTGTTGGATGCGTATTTCGTGAGCTCAGCGGACTCGTTGTTCATGAACAAGATGGGTCGACCGGTCCGCACGAGCCCTCCATACAGAGTTTCCATGACATGGCGCGCCGCCGGGTCAGTGGTGCCGACAACAATGCGATCGGGATGCGTGAAGTCCGCTATCGCTGCCCCCTCCTTGAGAAACTCTGGGTTAGAGACGACGGCCACGGGAAAACGGGATTGGTCCTCAACTGTGGCGCGAACCTTGGCGGCCGTTCCGACCGGCACGGTCGACTTGATAACGACCGTAGCCGGCCGGCTCACGTGTTCCCCGATCGACTTTGCAACGCCGAGAACCGCTGACAAATCCGCCGACCCATCGGCTGCAGATGGCGTACCAACAGCGATAAAAATGACGTCAGCGGACGCTATCGACGGACCAGCATCGGTGGAAAAATGAATCCGATTCTCTCGGACCACCCGTCGAAGAATATCTTCAAGGCCCGGTTCGTAAATCGGAACAACGCCACGGTTTAGACCATCAATCTTTCCCTCGTCCCGGTCAACACAGGTGACCGAGAAGCCTTGGTCGGCGAGGCATGTACCCACAACCAGTCCCACGTAGCCGGTACCAACCACACAAATCTGCATTTACCCCTCCATCGTCGGCGACCATCTAAGGGGTTACCGCACCCAGGGCTGAAGAGCCACCCCTCGGGTGTTCCTTACCCCGTTCAACCGATCGGCCCGCGCGGGCTTGACAGTTTTGCGGTGCCCCGATAGATCGCGCGGCGAAATCGACGCCAATTCAGGACGTTGATCGAAGTATTGGAGCAAAGATGGCTAACATCGCCAGCGCCATCAAGCGGAACCGCCAGAACGCAAAGCGTCGCGCCCACAACCGTCACTATCGCAGCACCATGCGAACTCAGATCAAGCGAGTTCGTGCGGCAATCGAGGCGGGTGACAAGGACGCAGCGCAAGCGCTCCTGCCCGGAACCGTCGCCATCATTCAGCGTGTGGCCCAGAAGGGCATCATCCACAAGCGGAATGCTGCACGACGCGTCAGCCGCCTGAACAAGGCCATTCAAGCAATCGGCTAACAGTCGAACATCCAAACTGCTAAGCCCGCACGGTTAAGACGTGCGGGCTTCGTGTGTTTGTGTCGTTTTGTTTGCTACCCCGCCACGAGTCCGAGCAACAATCCCTCGAACACTCGCCGGTCGCCTGCACGAGACCGATTCAGTTCGCCATTCGCCTGTGCGAGTTTGTCAATCATCCGCGGCGCATCAATTGGGCGATGACGCAACGCGTCTTGGGCCGCATTGAGCTTTCGGCGCGGCATCCGGATGCCGACGTCCATCGGGTTTACTCGAGTACGCATGCATTCTTGGATGGTGATGAGTTGCCTCATTTGCCAAGCAATCATCGCCATCAGGCGGTGCGTGGCCTCCCCCGTCTCCAACATTCTATGGGCTGCAACCAGCGCCCGGTCCGCATCGCGTCGCACCACGGCGTCCGTGAGGTCCCAAATCACGGCCTCCGCAACCAAACTGCAGACGGCCTCAACGTCGGTCGTGCTAATCGTTCCCTCGCCGCCCGCAAACGCAATCACCTTGTTCATTTCGGTCTGCACGCGGCCCAAATCCGTGCCCACCAACTCAACGACCAAGTCTGCGGCTGCTGGCGCGAGGCGCATGCCGGCCTCTTCAGCCATGTTAGCGGCGAACCGACGAGGGTCTTGATCGGCGGTCTTGAAACGCTCTACACGCCCCACCTTCTTGATGGCGGCTTCTAACCGTCGGGCGCGGTCCACTCCGCCCGAAGCGGGTGCATTTTTCGTACCGGATAGAATCAGCACAGTCGTCGGATTCGGGCGCTTGGCATAGTTCAGCAAGTCATCAAGAAGCTCGATGGGGGCCGCCTCCATCTCCCGAACCACAACCACTCGATGGTTGGCCATCATCGGTACCGTCTTCGCCACCTCGACGGCTCGCTCGGCTCCGTCGGCCGCCGTGAATACGGCATGATTGAAGCTCGACGGTGTGCCATCGAACACCGCTGCGACCAACTCTTCGACAGCCCGTTTGCGACCCACCGTCTCGTCGCCGAGAAAGAGAACCACGGACGGAAAGGCCTCACTCATCTTCACCTCGGTCACCCGTCAATAACCACTCGACGGCATCCAATGCCAACGTGGACGACAACCCATCAAAAGCGGACGCACGCGCGGCTTGGCCTTGGATATCATCGATCACTGTGTAGCTGCGTTCCGAAGAAAACTGTGCGCTGCGGCCCTCGGTTCGAACACTGATCTGCAACCGCGCAGCGAACGTCTGGCCGGCTGGACTGGCGCTGGTGGCTTGAACGGCAGCAGCCAGCACAGCAACGTCAATCACAGGCGCGCCAGATTCCGCGAACGCGGCCCGCTCAGTGAGCGCAGCCGCCACGCCGCTTCTGATCGCTTCCTCGAGTCCAGCCTCAGATGTCGAAGACACCACCTGCCCCAATGCGTACACCGAACTGGTTGCCGGAGTGCGGCCCGCACGGCACCCAACCAACAACATGCACCCAACCATCAGCCAGTTGACAGGGAAAGTCCGGACCATCAGAATCCTCCTACGCTCACTAAAGCCGTTAACGGATCTTCAGGGAGGCACCATGATGCTCACACTGATTGCCCTGCTTGCTGGGGGCCCCGCACTCGCCCAATCCTCAGGCGGCGATGACGGTCCATTCACCACAGCCCGCCGGGCTGGAACCCAAGAGCAAGACCTGCCGGTCAAGCGAGAACATCTGTACGAGGTAAACATTCGCACCCGATACCTCAGCGTGCCGAATTCCATCCTCGACATTTGGTTCTTTGATAACGACAGCGATGGCGCGAACCCATACCCTCGGCCAAAGGTTCGGGCCTATACGGCCGGGATCGAATTTGTGACCAAGAAAGAGCCCGCGAACTGGATTTTCTACTTCGAGTATTTGGGAAATCTCATGCAAGAGGGCTACTGGGATGATGTGGAGCGACCAGCCTCACACGAGGATGGAGACTGGGTCAGGCCCGACGGCATTGGCATGCTCGTCCTCGGGGCCAACTACGGCTACAGCCTCAAGGCCACCGATTGGTGGAGCTTTGTGTTCGGAGGCGGTGTTGGCGTCGGTGTGATGACCGGGGAACTCACTCGATGGGGACCCGGTGGAAGTCAAGCGACACGCGACGGAGACTGCTTGCCCGAGAGCCCCGCCTATATACGTAAGGACACATGTCCCGAGGACGGCACGACCGATGTGCCGAAGGTTCTCCCGATGATTGACCTCACCCTCAG
>DEBL01000242.1:0-3377 GCA_002348535.1 Deltaproteobacteria bacterium UBA2957
CCGCATTGTGGGCACACTCGAGTCATCAGGCTGGGAGCGCTACGAGGTATCAAACTTTGCCCGACCGGGTCATCGCGCGGTCCACAACGAAGCCGTTTGGCGCGGCGGCCACTACGCTGGATTGGGGCCGGGGGCGCACGGCTTTCGCCCGTCGGGTGAACGGACTGTGGGTCCAGCCAACCTCGAACAGTGGTTTGAGGCACCCGGCCCAACCGTGACCCTCCCCAGCGCCTTCGAGCATGCGATGGATTACATCCTATCCACAGTTCGACACGTTGACGGTTTGGATCTAGCCTTGCTTCACGCCAAGACGGGTCACAGCCTTGAGAGCGGGGTGGTCGATTCTCTAACCGCGACCGGGGCACTCCGTCGCCACCGCAACCACCTTCGCCTCAGCCACGAAGCATTCCCCATCGCTGACGGCATCGTTGAACGACTGATCGATGGACTGGTGGCCGACCCTCTGGATGCACTTCCGACTTGACGGAACCCACCCCAGTCGCGAAAATCAGGCAGGAGACGCCCCGATGGATTCCGATTTTTATGAAAGCGACATCGATGACGACGGGCCCGAGGACGCCGAACAGTTCTCAATCGCCATCGACGATTCGGTGTTGAGTGAAGCGCTCGCATCGGTGGAAAAGCGGCTTGGGCGCAAGGGCACCACGGAAGAGTTGGGCCTTGGCCCCCTCGATCTCGACGCGCTGGCGGCTGTCGAGAGTGAGTTGGCCATCGAGGTCGAAGAGGAACCGCAAGACCGCGTCCAGCACAGCCAAGCCTCTGTTGACGCTAGGCTTCGCGCCATGGAAGCCGAGCAAGAAGCTGAGAAACTTCAACAGAAACTGGCGGGTCTGTCTGAGAATCGAGACCAGATCGAACAGCAGGTGATCAGCCTGAAGTCTCGGGCTAAAAAAAGCGCCGAAGCCCTCCGCGGTGCGGAGCAGCGAAACCGAAACCTCAAGGATGCGCTCGAAAAACAGCAGCGCGACGTCGACCGCCTTCTCGAACGAAGAAAAAAAGAAAAGAAGGATGAATTTTTGAAGGGCCAATCCTCTGCTGTGTTGGCCCTCGCGGACGTCATCGATGACCTCATTCGCGCTCTAGAACACGGCTCAGCCGACGGTGAACGATTGCTCGAGGGGGTCAGCATCTGCATCAGCCAGTTCGCCAGCAACCTGCGCGCTGAAGGCGTTGAGACCATTGCACCGAAGACCGGCGATGCGTTCGATCCGGAGCAGCACGAGGCCATCGCCAACGAGGACTCGGAATCGGTCGAAATGGGCCACATCGTATCGGTGGTCAATCGGGGATACGCCATCAACGGTAAGCTCATTCGCGCCGCGAGAGTGTGCGTCGCGAGCTGAACCGACGCAACTCCACCTGTGAAAACCATCGCCTTGACCGAGTGACGCGGTTCCATGGGTGTGGACAGTCTCACAGCTTGTTACGGCCTATTCTCTCAACCTATGGTACAAAAACAGCGTTTTTCGCAGATGGAGTGCGTGCATGGCTGATGCGTCCAAAGCCATTGGAATTGACCTCGGAACCACGAACTCGTGCGTGGCCGTCATTGAGCACGGCGAGCCAATCGTCATCCCGAACGACGAGGGCACGCGAACAACACCGTCGGTCGTTGGCTTTACCGACGATGGTGACCGACTTGTGGGTCACATTGCCCGACGGCAGGCCAAGACCAATCCAGACCGCACGCTCTACGCAGTCAAGCGATTAATCGGACGACGATTCGAATCCCCCGAGACCACCCACTCCGTATCGCTTGTTCCTTACCAGATCGTCGGCGCGGAAAACGGTGACGCTTGGGTCAGTGTCGAAGGCCGGTCGTATTCGCCGGCACAGATCAGCGCGATGATTCTTGAGAAGATGAAGAGCATTGGTGAAGCGTATCTCGGGGAAGAGATTTCGCAGGCGATCGTCACGGTGCCCGCTTACTTCAATGACTCCCAGCGCCAAGCCACAAAGGACGCGGGCCGAATCGCTGGACTCGATGTTCTGCGCATCATCAACGAGCCCACCGCCGCTGCCTTGGCATACGGCATGGGCAAGAAAGAACATGAGCGCATCGCTGTGTTCGACCTCGGCGGTGGAACCTTCGACATCTCGATTCTTGAGCTCGACAAGGGTGTGTTTGTCGTGAAAGCCACCAATGGCGACACGTTTTTGGGTGGCGAGGACTTCGATGCGCAAATCATTCAACACCTCTTGGCCGAGTTCGAGTCGTCCTCGGGGATGAATGTGCAAGGCGACCGCGTGGCCATGCAACGGCTCAAAGAAGCAGCCGAGAAAGCCAAGCATGAGTTGTCATCCCTCGACGAGACGGAAATCAATCTTCCGTTTTTGGCATCCAACGACAACGGACCCGTGCACCTTCAGTTGAAGATGAGCCGTGACCAACTGGAAACGATGGTCAGCGATCTCGTCGACCGCATTGCGGCTCCCTGCAAACAGTGCATGGAAGACGCCGGAATCACGCCAAAGGACCTCGATGGTGTTCTGCTCGTTGGAGGCATGACACGCATGCCTCGGGTGGTTGAGAAGGTCCGAGAAATATTTGGAAGAGAGCCTGAAGATGGTGTCAATCCCGACGAGGTGGTCGCCATTGGAGCCGCCGTCCAGGCAAGTGTTCTGCAAGGTGACGTCACCGATGTTCTGCTCCTCGACGTGACGCCGCTCACCATGGGTATCGAAGTAAAGGGTGGCATCGTCGAACCCATCATCGATCGCAACACCACGATCCCTTGCCGAAAGTCCAAGGTCTTTACAACCGCCCTCGACAACCAAGACATGGTCCGCGTCCACATTCTCCAAGGTGAGCGCGAGATGGCGGACAACAACAAGAGCCTTGGCAAGGTTGAGCTGCATGGCCTGCCTCCCGCACCCCGGGGAGTACCCGAGATCGAAGTCACCTTCGAAATCGATGCCAACGGCATCATTAATGTGCGGGCAAAAGACCTCGGTACCGGGAAAGCGCAGAGCGCCCGAATCGTTTCCTCGGGTGGACTCTCCGAGACTGAAATTGATCAGATGATCGATGATGCTGAAGAGCACCGCGCTTCAGACGAGAGCCGCCGTGCCCTCGCCGAAGCAAAGAACCAACTCGACGGACTGATCTACAACACGCGGCGAAGCTTCGAAGAGTTCGGTGAAAACCTACCCTCAAGCGACGGGATTACGGTTCGCGACGCACTGGCAACCGCCGACGCTGCAATCGACGGCAGCGACTTAGACGCGGTGACGGGAGCCCACCAAACCCTGAGCGAAGCCGCCCAAGTTCTTGCCGATGCCATCTACGGCTCATTGGGAGACCAAGTCGCTGACGACGACGACGACGACTTCGACGACGACTACGACGACTACGA
>DEBL01000242.1:3697-4320 GCA_002348535.1 Deltaproteobacteria bacterium UBA2957
CGACTACGACGACGACGACTTTGATGACGAGTTCGATGACGACTTCGACGATGATGATGATGTTGACATGGAAATCGATGACGACGATTTCGACGACTAGAACCGCACCGGATAGAAAACACCAGTGAGGGCAACACCGTGGCTCGACGGGATCTATACGCAATACTCGGCATCTCGCGGAGCGCACCACCCGACGAAGTTAAGCGTGCGTATCGCAACCTAGCGAGGCGCTACCATCCCGACCGAAACCAAGGGGATGAGGAGGCCGCAAGGCGGTTCCGAGAGATCGCCGAAGCCTACGAGACGCTCAGCAATCCGGAACTGCGGTCCCGCTATGACAAGCTGGGCCCGTTGTACCGACCTGACGGACGACCGCCAACCCCCGATGAAGTCACCGACTGGGTCACGGACACCTTGGGCGGCATGTTCAGAAAGCGGCGTCCAGACCAAGGTGAGGATCTTCGCTACACCTTGTCGATCGAACTTGAGTCCGTCGCAACAGGTGGCGAGCGGACCATCGAAATACGGCGTTCCGCGACCTGCCGAAGCTGCACCGGAAGTGGGGCCGATCCGGACGGGGGAACCGCGGCGTGTACTGCCTGTGATGGAAGTGGGAAAGCAAG
>DEBL01000246.1 GCA_002348535.1 Deltaproteobacteria bacterium UBA2957
CTCGTAGTCTTTCACTGGGCCAAAGATCTTGGCGCAGAAGAGGCCGTCTTTCTCGGGCTTGAACGTACGGTAGTTGATGGTCTCTGGCTTTTTGACTTCGCCATGGGACCAACTGCGAATCTTGTCTGGGCTCGCCAGACCGATTCGCACGGCTACGTAGTTCAGAGGGTTTTTGGGCTTCTCGAAGAGGTTGTAGATGTCCTTCACGGTCGACTCCTGGGAGGGTGACGCTTCTCGGACTTGAGAAGAGAGATAAAAAAGGAAAGGGGTAAACGATGAGAGAGGTCACGGGCGCCCCGAATGGGGCATCCGCAGTCGCCGGCTACTGGCGCAGAACTTCCTTGTCCTCGACCAAGTCCACGTCAAGCGCAAGCGCCTGAAGTTCCTTGACCAACACGTTGAAGCTCTCGGGGAGTCCGGCATCAAGGACGTTTTCGCCCTTAACGATCGACTCATACATGCGCGTCCTGCCGGCCACGTCATCCGACTTGACGGTCAGGAACTCTTGCAGCGAGTACGCCGCACCGTATGCCTGCATGGCCCAGACCTCCATCTCTCCGAGGCGCTGACCACCGAACTGGGCCTTACCACCAAGGGGTTGCTGGGTGACCAAGCTGTATGGTCCAATGCTCCGAGCGTGAATCTTCTCATCAACGAGGTGATGCAGCTTCAGAACGTACATGACGCCTACGGTTACGCGATTCTCGAATGGCTCTCCAGTCCGCCCATCGTAAAGGATGGACTGACCATCCTCATCGAGTCCAGCATGCCGGAGTGCCTTCTTGATTTCAGACTCAGCCGCACCGGCGAAAACCGGGGTCGCGGTGGTCACACCACCGCGGTACTTGTTCCCGAAGTCCACCAGCTCATCGTAGTTGGCGCTGTCCAGTGTCTTGTGAATCTCTGGCACATCGGGAAAGCAGCCCTTGAGGTAATCACGAAGTTTATCTTCTGAATACGCCTCGTCGATCATTTCACCGATGCGGATACCCATGCCTCGCGCAGCCCACCCGAGGTGAGTCTCGAGGACTTGACCCACGTTCATCCGAGAGGGAACTCCAAGCGGGTTCAGAACCACATCAACAGGGGTACCATCCTCAAGGTACGGCATGTCTTCCACCGCCATTACCTTGGATACAACACCCTTGTTTCCGTGCCGACCGGCCATCTTGTCACCAATCTGCAGCTTCCGCTTGATGGCCACGTAGACCTTCACGAGCTTGATGACGCCCGGGGACAATTCGTCGCCCTTCTTGTGCCGCTCAATCTTGGCTGAGTACCGCTCGCGAATCTGGTCTTCCTTCTCGCGAACCTTGTCGACCAAGTTCCACACGTGCTCTTCGAGGTCCTCGCCATCTTCAATGGTGATGCGCTCGTATTGCTCGAATTGGAGGGTTCGGAGATTTTCAGCGGTGAAGCCCTCCCCCTTCTTGATCAACTCGTTGCCGGCATCGTCAACCACCTTGGCGCCTGCTTTGCGGTCGGCAAGAAGCCGGACAAGCTGACGGTAAGCGGATTCACGAACGGTCCGGATGTTCTCGTTGCGGTCCCGATTGATGCGGGAAACGGCTTGCTCTTCGATTTCCAAGGACCGTTGGTCTTTCTCAACACCCTCGCGTGAGAATACCTGAGCCCCCATGACCACCCCTTCAACACCGGGAGGTACGCGGAGCGACGTATCCTTAACGTCACCCGCCTTTTCACCGAAGATGGCGCGAAGCAGTTTCTCTTCCGGCGACAACTGGGTCTCACCCTTCGGAGTGATCTTCCCGACGAGAATGTCCTGTGGTCGAACGTAAGCTCCAATCCGAATAATCCCGGATTCGTCGAGGTTGCGCAGCGCCTCCTCACCGACGTTTGGAATGTCACGAGTGATCTCTTCCTTGCCAAGCTTCGTGTCTCGCGCGGCCACTTCAAACTCCTCGATGTGAATTGAGGTGAAGTAGTCTTCCCGAACGAGCCGCTCGGAGATGAGAATGGAGTCCTCGAAGTTGTACCCCTGCCATGGCATGAACGCGACCACAGGGTTCTGGCCGAGGGCCAACTCACCAAGGTCGGTCGATGGGCCATCCGCGATGATGTCCCCTGCGTCAACCTGGTCACCCACCCGCACGACTGGGCGCTGGTTGATGCAACTGTTCTGGTTGGATCGCTGGAACTTGTTCAAGTTGTAGATATCGACATCGCCACCGATGTCTTCTCCTTGACTGCCGTCACTCTTCACCACAATCCGGGTCCCGTCCACGTTCTCAACCACACCGCTCCGGCGAGCCACAGTGGTAACGCCAGAGTCGCGGGCGACTTGGCGCTCCAAGCCGGTGCCAACAAGCGGCGCTTGCACGCGAACCATTGGAACCGCTTGACGCATCATGTTCGCACCCATCAACGCGCGGTTAGCATCGTCATTCTCGAGGAATGGAACCAAGCTGGCTGCGACACTCACCAACTGCGCGGGACCAACGTCCATCAGTGTGACGTCATCCTTTGCAATCAGCGAGAACTCGCCGCGCACACGTGCGATCAAAACATCTTGCGTGATGTTCCCCTTGTCATCGTGAGGCAGGTTCGCCTGCGCGATGACATTGTTTTCCTCTTCAAGCGCCGTGAAGTACTTGATCTCATCGGTGACCACGCCACCCGAAACCACCCGATATGGCGTCTCAATGAACCCATACTGGTTGACTCGAGCATACGTTGACAACGAGGCGATCAGACCAATGTTCGGACCTTCCGGAGTCTCAATCGGGCAGATTCGGCCGTAGTGCGTGGGATGCACGTCGCGAACATCGAAGCCCGCACGTTCCCGAGTCAGACCACCGGGCCCCAAGGCCGACAAGCGTCGCTTGTGCGTGACCTCAGAAAGGGGGTTGGTCTGATCCATGAACTGCGAGAGCTGCGATGAGCCGAAGAATTCTTTGATCACCGCGCTGACTGGCTTCGCATTGATGAGGTCGTGCGGCATCAGCGCTTCAATCTCACTGAGGCTCATCCGCTCCTTGATGGCCTTCTCCATGCGAACCAAGCCAACTCGATATTGGTTCTCGAGCAACTCGCCCACCGCGCGGACACGACGGTTCCCGAGGTGGTCGATGTCATCCACCTCGCCCTTGTTGTTCTTCAGGTCAATCAGGTACTGCACAACGCGACGGATGTCTTCGCGCGTCAGCGTCGTCTGCTCGAGCGGCTCTTCGATCCCCAGCTTGTGGTTAATCTTGAGGCGACCAACGCGAGATAGGTCATACCGCTCCGCGTTGAAAAAGAGGTTTTCGAAGTGCTTGAGGGCGGCGTCGTAGGTTGGAGCGTCGCCTGGACGAAGTCGTCGGTAGATCTCCATCACCGCTTCCTCGGTGTTCTCGATCTTGTCAACCAACAGCGTGTCACGGAGGAAGGACCCAACAATCACATTGTCGATGTACAGGGTTTCAAACTCGTGCACACCGTTGTCAAGGAGCATCTGAAGCTTGTCTTCGTCGATCTCTTCGTTGCACTCCACGAGAATCTCGCCGGTCTCCATGTCGACAATGTCCCACGCGCTCACGCGACCGGGAACCGACTCGTTGGAGATGGGAATTGAGCCCACGCGAACCGTGGCTTCCTTGCCCTCGATTTCCCGAGTCACCTCGGTCAGCATGCCTGCCTTGTCCATCTTGCGAATGACGGGCTTGAGGAACTTACGACCTGAACGGCAGAGCACGTTGCCATCGGCGTCGGTGACATCAACCGTCGCTTGCTGAATCTTCAGCAAGTCTTCCGTGGTTTCCTTGGTCCATGTGCTGGTCTTCTTGTCGAAACGCAAGGTCTCGCGCTGGTAGAAGTAGTTGAGCAACTCTTCTGTGGAGTACCCAAGCGCCCGCAGCAGGACGGTAGCGGGGAGCTTGCGCCGGCGGTCAATCCGTACGAACAGAATGTCTTTGTTGTCGAACTCGAAATCGATCCATGAACCGCGGTTGGGGATGATGCGAGCCGAGAAGATGAGCTTTTGGCTCGACGAAGTCTTGCTCTTGTTGACATCGAAGAAGATACCGGGCGAACGGTGAAGCTGGCTCACAACTACGCGCTCGGTTCCATTCACGGTGAAGGTTCCTGTGCCGGTCATCAGCGGAATTTCCCCGAAATACACCTCTTGCTCCTTGATGTTGGACACGGACCGGGTGTCGGTCTCTGCATCCACATCCCAGACGACAAGGCGCACCGTCACCTTCAGTGGCGCGGAGTAGGTCATTCCCCGCTCACGGCACTCTTCAACGTCGTACTTGGGCGTATCCAAGTCGTAAGAAACAAACTGCAACGAGGCCCGGTTTCCGAAATCTTGGATTGGAAACACGCTTTTGAAAACACCTTGCAGACCAAAGTCACCGCGCTCAGCGGCGGGCACCTCGAGCTGGAGGAACTTTTCGTAGGACTCGCGCTGAATCCCGATGAGGTTCTGCGCGTGAAGCGACGGCTCCGTCTTGCTGAAGTTCCGGCGGAACCGGAAGTTGTTTGCGAGTAGATTGGACATGCTGGACTCCTGTTGTGCTGTCCCTTGGATGACCCAAGGCGCACAGGGACACTGGCAGAGTAGACGTATGGTGTGACAATCAGCGCCAACAGGGCACGCACCTCAGCGGGTACGTCCCCTATTTCCGTTCAACGCTTTGCCTGTCGGCTGATCGAGAAAACCAAGGTGGAATCTCTGAGGTAGAAAGTTGCGGGGAAGCCACCCCGCGGGGACTTGGTGAACCGGATCACCAAGTCGAGAACGGAACCCTGCCGAACCGACCAATGGTCGGCCCGGCAGGCAGTAAGCCAAGTTACTTGACTTCTGCTTCGGCTCCCGCCTCGACAAGAGCCTTCTTGAGCTCTTCGGCCTCTTCCTTGGGAAGAGCCGTCTTCACCTCTGCGGGTGCGGACTCGACAAGGTCCTTGGCTTCCTTGAGGCCAAGACCTGTAGCGGCACGAACGGCCTTGATGACGGCAATTTTCTTGTCGCCTGCAGCCTTCAGAATGACGTCGAATTCAGTCTTCTCTTCAGCAGCTTCAGCAGCGGCACCACCAGCAGCGGGTGCGGCCATGGCCATCATCGGGGCCGAAGCCTCGACGCCGAGCTCGTCTTCAAGGATCTCAATGAGACCCTTAACCTCGGAAAGCTTAAGGTTCTTGATGTATTCGACAACGTCAGCTTGGGAAGTCGCCATGATTTCCTCCAAATGGATTCAGGTGTGTCGACGCAGCGAAGCCCACGCCGACGGGTAGATGATTTACTCGCCGCCCTCGGCGAGCTTGGACTCGAAGTTCTTGAGCAGATTGACCAGGTCACGACCGGGCGCTTGAACGACACCCAGCACCTGCTGGGGACCCTTCTGAAGCAGCCCGAGAAGCATCGCAAACAGTTCGTCCTTACTCGGGAGTTCGGCGACATTAGTGACGCCTTTGCTGTCAAGAATCTCGCCATCGAAGAAGCCACCCTTAATGTTGAACTTCTCTTCTTTGACAAGATCCTGTGTCTCGGCCTTGAGCACCTTGGCCGCAGCAATCGGATCCTCGCCAGAGATGATCCAGCTGGTCATGCCGACAAGAAGGTCATTGAGCGCCTCCTTGTCCGACCCAGCAATGGCACGCTTGGCGAGTTTATTCTTAATGACTTCATAGTGGACGCCTGCCTCACGGAACTTGTTCCGAAGCGCGTTGACCTCTTCCACCGTGATCCCACGGTAGTCGGCAAGCGCAACGAACGGTGCGTTCTCAAGGCGAGTGGTCAGTCCGTCGACGACATTGGCTTTTTCTTCGCGACTCATGTCGATCTCCTACAGCGATTCCGCACGACGAATGGCGTCTTGCGTGTCCACGCGAACCCCAGGGCCCATCGTGGAAGAAAGTGTGATGCTCTTCATGTACACACCTTTCGCAGACGATGGCTTGAGCCGCTGCAGGGTGGCAATGAGGGCAGCCAAGTTGGCGGCAAGGTGAGCAGCATCCATTGAGGCGCGCCCAATTTGAGCGTGAACGATACCAGCCTTTTCGACGCGGAAGTCAATCTTACCGCTCTTCAGTTCGGACACCGCATCGGCCACCTTCGCTGGCGGCACAACGGTTCCGACCTTGGGGTTCGGCATCAAACCACGGGGCCCAAGAACTCGGCCAATGCGGCCAACCTTGCCCATCATGTCTGTGGTTGCGACGGCCTTGTCGAACTCGAACCAGCCGCCTTGGATCTTCGCGACGAGTTCGTCGGCACCCACCACGTCCGCACCGGCGGCCTCAGCCGCCTTCGCGGCCTCACCCTGAGCGAACACAGCAACCCGCACAGTCTTTCCTGTTCCGTGCGGCAGACTGACGGCACCGCGGACCATTTGGTCAGCATGCTTAGGGTCGACACCGAGACGGACTGCGACATCCACTCCCTCATCGAACTTCGCGGTCGCTTTCGCTTTGACCTTCTCAACCGCAGCCTCAACATCCACGCGATCTTGGCTGTTGAAGCCCTCGCGGATGGCGAAGTAGCGCTTGCTCTTCTTGTTTGCCATGTTGGTTCTCCTTGAAAGCCTCTCTGGACTTCCCATCTCGCCGGGGTATGGCGGCCACGCTTGGTGACCTTCCCCGCGCGAGCGAAAGGATGGTTTAAAAAAACGATGAGTTAGCGGACGTTCAGGCCCATAGATCGAGCGGTGCCGGCGATGGTGCGTTTGGCCGACTCAATGTCGGTGGTGTTGAGATCCGGCATCTTGACCTTTGCAATCTCCTCGACCTGAGACCACGCGACGGTACCGACCTTGTTCTTGTTTGGCTCTCCCGAACCTTTGTCGATCTTTGCAGCCTTCTTCAACAAGACCGCAGCGGGCGGAGTCTTCAGTTCGAAAGAGAACGTACGGTCCGCATACACGGTGATCACAGTCGGGATAATGAGCCCTTCTCCGGCGTCTTTCTGCGTCCGAGCGTTGAACTCCTTGCAGAACATGGGAATGTTCACACCGGCCGCACCGAGGGCGGGCCCGATGGGTGGCGACGGGTTTGCCTTCCCGGCAGGGATTTGCAACTTGACCTGATTTACAACTTTTTTGGCCATTCTATTGGCTCCTCTGTACCGCCTCAGCCGAGGCGTTCAACCTGCGTGAAATCGAGTTCGACAGACGTGGGGCGTCCGAAAATCGTGACCAACACCCGCAGCTTGGCGCGAGTGGCGTTGACTTCTTCGACCTTTCCGTTCATCGAAGCGAACGGTCCATCGATGACGCGCACCTCTTCCCCGCGTTCGAAGTCGGCGACAACCACTTGGGTCTCGCCCTCTTCCTCAACTTGGTTGGTGATGCGTCGAACCTCGTCCTCCGGCATTGGAGGAGGGTTCCGGGTTCCTCCGATGAAACCCTTGACCTTGGGGGTCGTCCGCACAACGTGGAAGGACTCGTTATCCATCGCCATCTGCACGAACATATACCCAGGGTAGCTCTTTCGTGTGGTCGTCTTCTTCTTGCCGTCGCGAACCTCTACCACCTGTTCAGTGGGCACAAGGACCTCGCCAAACTTGTGCTCAAGTCCAGCGCGCTGAATGGCATCCTCGAGAGCAAGTTTAGCCTTGTTCTCGTACCCAGAATGCGTATTGACGACGTACCAGTTCATTCGATTACCCTCAGCGGACGCTCCGCCTACCCCTCACTAAAAAGGAATGTGCTGGTGACCCGAGCCCAGACGAAGTCGTACGCCGCAAGCGTGGCGGCAATGAACAACGTCGTTACCACCACCACCGTTGCAGAACGGACTGTTTCATCTTTGCCGGGCCACACCACCTTGCGGAGCTCTGTGACAGACTCATCCGAGAACGAGTAGACAACCCGATGCCGGTTCATCGTCAAAAAGACAACAACACCGACGGTGATCCCAAGAAGTGAGGTTCCAGTCAGCGGACCAAAATGTGGATCGACCACATCCATCCGCGCCAAGAGCGGAATTGCCAAGCCCCGGACCGCGAACCCAATAAAGGTGGCGACACTCAGGAACCCGAACAAAATGTAGCGTTGATTGCGCATGAAACTAAAACCACACCAAAATAGGCATTGTAGTTGATTTTTCAACCAATCGAGGAAGCCTCGAAACCCAGTTGATCCTCACCCTGCCTGCCAAGGAACCCGCGCACGTAGCATGTACTCAGCGAGCGTGCAAGCATTGTGCCAACCAAAACTGCCCGGCCGACTCAAAGCCAAAAAAAAGCCGGGGCGCGAACGCCCCGGCCTTCCCAGTCGAAGTTACTCGACAATTTCGGTGACGACGCCAGCGCCG
>DEBL01000010.1 GCA_002348535.1 Deltaproteobacteria bacterium UBA2957
GGCCGACTTGGCCTGCACCGACGGCCAGCTCATTGCCTGGAGCGATGAATCAACGGGCTTTGTGTGCGCCAACGACGCCGACACCGTGCTCACCGAAGACGAAGTAGACGCCATGGTCTCCGACAACGGCTACGCCATGGAAAGCGAAGTGTTCTCCAGCAGCTTCCTCGATCTGACCGATGTGCCCGACGGGCTGCTCGATGGCGATGACGACACCCAGCTCACGGAGGAGCAGGTCGACGCCATGGTCGCCGACAACGGGTATGCGATGGCGGCCGATGCGTTCAGCGGATTATGGAGCGCAATTACCAGCATTCCCGATGATATTGCCGACGGCGACCAAGTGTTGACCGAGGACGAGGTCGACGCGATGGTGGCCGATAACGGGTACGCCACGACTGATGAAACAGCTTCTTTACTGGCCGAAGTGGCGTCGTTGAGGGCTCGCATCGACGAATTGGAAGAAAGTGAAGACTCGACCGGCGGGCCGATTATGTACGGCGACTTCAATGTGAACAACAGCGTGGATTTGGCAGCACTTGAAGGGTTTGCTGAGGTTACCGGCAACCTGACAATCAAAGCCGGTACCCTGCCGGACCTTCTGGCGCTGGCCGACCTCACTACGGTACGCGGGACTCTGCGCATCGAAGACAACGCGTCGCTGACATCGCTGGCTGGCCTCGATGCGGTCACGACGGTCGGTGCGCTGGTGATCGATCAAAATGCGTCGCTTCGCTCATTGGCCGGTCTCGATGCCCTTAGCACTATTGACCATGAACTTTTGATACGACTCAACCCATCACTCGAAGACCTGTCAGGTTTAAGCAACCTCACCGAAACAGGGTGGTACGTGGTGGTAACAAACAACGCGGCGCTGCTAAGCCTCACAGGCCTCGAGGGACTGACGTCGGTAGGTTCGTTCGCCGAGGTCACAAACAACGATTCGTTGACAAGCCTCGAAGGTCTCAACAACCTTGTCGAGGTGGGTGCCGCTTTCACTGTGGAATACAACGATGGCTTGGAAAGCCTTGATGGCTTGGAGTCTCTTGTTTCGATCGAAGGTGCATTTCAGTTGTGGCACAACTCGAACTTGGCTTCAACCATGGGCCTAACCAGCATATCGTCACTCGGCGGTTTGACATTTGCGCACAATACATTGTTGACCGACATCACAAATCTCATGGACGTCGCCAGTTTCACTGGTACCTTTCAAATCTACTTGAATTCATCTCTGTGCGACTCTGAGGCTTGGACGCTCCGCGACCACATTCGTGGCATCGGTGGCACCATCGCCCGCGTGGAAGACAACGCTGGTTGCTGATCTGGATTCTTTCGATGGGCCAAATCAATCGCTGAAGGTCTCGCAGCGACCGCCCGTCGAAGTCGCAGTGCTTTCGGAGCTATCGACCTTCAAATCTCAGTATCGCGCCTGAAAGTTGGCCCACTCGCATACGACAAAGCCCCCACCAGCGTGTGGTGAGGGCTCGAAGGTGGTGGGCCATATTATTTCGAGTTGGAACCGGGTTGGCCTTGATAAACGGGAATCATGTTGAAAAGGTCTCAAGTCGCCGTCGCGGTGAATCGCTATTTCCGAGCACATAACAGTGGTCGGCATCGCACCCACTGATAGCGCTCCGACTGTTGAACTTCCACGTGTATCTACGGTAGGCTTCGGGCAGCAGGAGAAGCTTATTCCTTACCGTGTAAAACTATACTTTGGTCGTACAGGTCTGCGCAGTGTAACCATGCTCCTTTTGACCGCGGTCGCCTGCCAAACTAGCGATTCCCCCTCTTCGCCATTTGAGGTAAAAACGGCCATCAGCCCTGGGTGCTCCGCGGTAAGCCAGACCCTGGAAGGATCGTGGCAGCTGGCACTCGAGAATGCCAAACTGGCATACGACATACATCGCTCCTCCATCAAGAACACCCAAAGCGTGGCCGTTATTAACTACGTCACCACCAACGATAGCAACGACCGACTTCGGCTCTACATACCTTCAGAGGACTGGGCGCTATCGGGGTCTTACTGGGTGGCTCACGCGGCAAAATCTGACGCTAGCTACTCAGATTCCGGCGAAATCCTAGACGGCGCAAGCTGCGCGACGACGTTTTCGAACGTACCGCAAAGCAATTTTTCATCCAAAGGCCCCTTTATTACCGCGAAAAAAAAAGCACCCAGTAAGTTTGGCAGAGAGAACCTTCGATTGCACGGACTGGACCCCGAACTCAATGGAAACGCCTATAAACGTGACATTGTTTTTCACCAGGCCCTCCAAAATGGCACATCGATTGACTACAGTCTCGGCTGCCCCATGCTTCGCCCCGCCGATTTGGACCCAGTCCTCAATGCCATCGTCGGAGGCGCATTTGTTTACGTCCACCAACAATAACAACAGCAATCCTCGCTCTACTTTTAAGGGAAATGTACTGAAATGACCGCCGTGGCCATCGATTTTGGAACATCTCGCATCAAGCTGGCGTACGTGAACCCCGTCACGGGTGAGGCGGACTTGATGCGCTTGGGCCGTGACGACGAAAAGAGTGAGCCATCACTGTTTTACTTGGGTCCCGATGGTGAACGGGAATACGGCAGTGCGGC
>DEBL01000113.1:0-5439 GCA_002348535.1 Deltaproteobacteria bacterium UBA2957
CGAGCACGGGAAAGCACCCATTGGAAGACCCACAACTTCGGCCCTGAAAGAGCGCGAAAGACGCGGCTCTCCGCGTCGGCCCGCATCGCTCGCTCCTGAACTCCAATCTGAGAGGGATCGAGTTCGGCGCCGCGCAGATATGCCCGCAGCGTTCCAACCAAGAGGGCGGGCTCATGGCGAATCGTGGAAACCTCCAGCTTCAACTCGTCCGCACAGCGATCGCCCCACCGATCCAGATAGTCTTGCAACGCAGCGCGCAGTTCAGGGACCTCACAGCTCGCGTCAAACACCTCGGCATCGCTGCGCTCCGAATCGAATAGTGCTGCCCAATCGGGTCGGTTCTGAATCGAGGCGGCGAGCCTCAATCCATCCACAGCGGGAGCAGCACTGAGAAGTCCACCTTCACCCGCCAGCAAGCTGTTGGGCAGGTCGTTCTCATCGGCAATCCATTTGGCACATAGACTCCGAAGCAATCCATGGAACACCATCACGAAAAAGTCATTCACGATCGGTGTCGACCATGCCCACAGCAGCCGACGCTCGAGGTCCTCATACATCGACAACAAATTCATGGCGTCAAGTCCATCCACGTCGCGAGGATGAGCATTCATCGCATCTTCAAAGCGCTGGGTAAAGGTCTCCACGTCTTTATCGAGGCGCCCTGCTCTCCGCAGCAAACCCGCCACGCTGCGAAGCAGCGGGCCCAAAGCGGACCAACTTCGAGGCTCAGGTTCTTCGTCGGGATCTGCCACCTCGGAGACACCCATCATCGACTCCATAAAGCCGCGATTCCACTTGTATCCTGGGAGGAGAGAGACCACGGTATACCAAGCATCGAGGTTGTAAAAAATCCGACCGCGAACGAGTCCAATCATCCGAGGAAATACGCCCGAATGTTCATCAATGGTGGACTTCGGCACGCCCATCACGCTGCAGAACAAGCGGTAGACAATAGTGTAGGCGCGACTCGCGAAACTGTACGTGAGCGGGCTAGTCGGACCGTGATAGCTTTCGATAATATTGGCGTTGTCCCAAAGCAATCGCTGCCCTGACGGCATCGCTTGGGTGATGGGTCGGGACTGCAGCAGCACCAAGCGCTCACCGCACCGTGTCCATTCCACATCTTGTGGACCCTCGAACTGGTCCTCCAGTTGCCTGCCGATTGCCGCAAGCTGTTTGGCCTGCGCATCCGAAAGCGAAGGCTCCTCCACCATCGATAGTGGAACAGGCACCTCAGCCGGCAGACCTTCCACCAACGAGATGGCGGTGTCCTTCCGGCCCAAAATCCGTTCCACAGTTCCTCTGCGGTGAACCCGGTAGGTGTCGCAAGGCACAGACCCTTGAACAATGCCTTCCCCGAGTCCCCACGCCGATGAAATCAGGGTTTGGTCCGGATTGGTGGGATCGGAACTGAACATCACTCCGCTGGCTTCGCCTTCGACCAATTCTTGGACAATGACCGCGACTGGAGACGCGTCCAATCCGTGTTCTGCTTGGTAGGCCCGAACCCGTGGGTGGTTGGCACTCGCGCGGCAACGCGCAATGGCATTGAGCAGAGACTCACCATCCGATACGCCCAAGATGCTTTCGTACATCCCCGCAAAGCTGTGCACTGCCCCGTCCTCCGCGAGCGCGCTTGAGCGAACTGCAACTCGCTCCCACCCGGACGCTTTCCACGCAGCCAAAGCAACCTGAGGATCTGAGCCTGAGGGCAACACAAACCAAGGTGGGACCTGTGCTCCTGCTTGCATGAGCCGAACCAGTCCGGCCGCTTTGCCTCCAATCGCGTCCGATGGGGCGACTCCTTCCGACAGGTCCTTTCCTTGGATAATCATGCAAGCAACCCCAGCAATAGAAAGTCCAACAACAATAGAACAGTCGCAGTGAGCTCGACAGTGTTGCCGCTGCGACGTGGGTTCACGAGGATAACGGTTGCAATCACAGCGCTCAGCAGCGCCGCGCCAGCGACCGGAGTTGATTGATGGGCCCAAGCGACCCACATGATGGTCAAAGAAGTACACCATCGGATTGCCACAACGAACCAGCCAGCCCGGGCTCTGCCGTACACCAACGAGTAGCTGTCGACACCCGGCACTTCCGACTGCGGGAGGTGAATTTTTCGACCGAGTTCAAAGGCCAAGGAACCGAGGCTTACCGCGCCGGCGTATCCAGCGAGTGAGCGGTCAACCGGACCGTCCGCGGCAACCCAGATAAACACAGATAGCAGTGCGACGACCGGGTTGTGGGAGATCGCGTAGGCCAACAGGCGGTCCCTCAACCACTGGCCAAGGCCGAACTCAAACCGCATAGCGAGCGTAAACATCAGGCAGGCGACCCACACCCAGAGCGCGCGTTCCGATAGGGTCCACGCTGCCGCAGCCTCGATCACAATGGCGACGGCGGCAAGGCGCGCGAGCAGCGGCAATGTAACCACGCCTCGCGTGAGCAGACGGTCTGGATAAGACTCGCGATCCGCGTCTGCGTCTTTGTGTTCATCCATGACTCGGAGGTGAAAAAATACCAGCCAGACCACCACTGCAGCGATCCCCGCATCCAGCCATGCCTCCGCAGCGCCAGCGAGCGAAAACCCGCTCCACACAAACAGGCCAACCAAAACGGTGTACGCCGCGGGGGGAAATCGCTGGAGGAGGTAGCCCCAAACCCGCTTATGGGTCGGTGCATTGACTTGCAGAGTGAGAAGATCCATGACCAGAGGCAGGTATCCCGTACAGACGGATCGTTCAGAATCAGCGACCAATTCGACCCATGGGTGTTTCGGATCGCCCATTTAGGCGGTACCGTCTAGCCATCGTTGGTGCTGTCGCAGGCCCGACGGCCCAACACTCATGAATCTTGCGCACGCCAGGTCCCGCCCATTCACTGGACACGTACTCGACGGCTTCGAACCGTCGGTTCCCCACATCCAGTTTCCCGTGACATGGGGTCTCACCCAGAGCGGAACACGTTTTGAACTGTGCATCGCGCCCGTCGACCTGCCGCTCATCCAGTTGATCACCGCCGACCTCGGAGCCGATTTGGCCATCGTGTTGAACGAATCCAGCGGAAACGGGAAGGAACTGTTCACGGCGGAGCCACGCGTGGCCCCGTGGGCAGACATTGGTCGGTTCAACGGAAACCTCGAACTGATTCACATTCCCCGCACAACCCCGATCGACCCAGCCGCCATGGAGCTTCCCGCCACCGTACTGGCCGATTCGGATTCGGCCGTCCCGGATGCGCTGGGTTCACGCTTGGCCGTAAGCTTTACCGACGAATGCCACGGCGTGTTTATCAGTCCCGACCGACGCCTACTCGCCCGGATTTTGGCGGGGTACCTCGAGGCATTCACTCGCGCTGCCTCGGGCTCAGATCGCGTTCCATCAATACCGCCAGAGTTCTTGACCGCGACGCTCACACCCAGGTCGCCTGGAGACTGGAATGAAGCGCGGTTCGTTCGCCACGAACGGTATTGGGTCTTGGAAATGCAGGAAAACGGTCTGGGCACGGTGCTTCGACGCTGGATCACAGAGGGCCCGGCCGGACATTGGCGCCCGGGCTGGTCATGGTAGGGGCGGCAGAATAGCCCCCAAGTGTGACATCAAACGCACCCACCAAACTGATCGACAACCGCGATGGACTCCGGGCCTTAACCGCCACAATTGATGAACAACCATGGGTGGCCATCGACACGGAGTTTCACGCGGAGCGCCGATATCACCCCGAACTGTTTCTGTTGCAGTTTGCCTTTGCGAGCGGCGCGTCCTTTATTGTTGACCCGCAGCGTGTCGATATCGCCGTCCTCGGCCCCGTATTGTCACACGCCTCTTGTGTGGTTCACGCAGGACAGCAAGACTTGGCAATCCTTTGGCGTGAGTGCGAAGCAGCACCAGCGGCCGTCTTTGACGTCCAGATTGCTGCAGGAATGTTGGGGCATGGCTACCCGACTCGGCTTGAAACCTTGGTTGAGTCAATCCTTGACACGCCGCTGCCCAAGTCCACGACACTGTCCGACTGGTCGACTCGTCCGCTGACCCGAAAGCAACTCGCGTACGCCATTTCCGATGCTCAGGTCCTGATACCCCTGCGGGCCGCATTAATGAGTGCACTCGAATCACACGGACGCACACGGTGGGCTCTCGACGCGAGTGCAGAGTTGGCCGCGGCTGCACAACGTCGAGCACCCATCGATGACCGTTGGACTCGATGGGAAATTGCAAGCCAACTCGACACCGAGGCTGTGGCAGCCATGGCCAATCTCTGTGCTTGGCGAGACCAACGAGGGCGCGACAAGAATCAACCCGCGACGTTCATGCTGAGCGATGGCTTAGCGCTCGACATCGCGCGGCGGAGACCCACATCAATCGACGAACTGGCTTCCAATCGACGGATTCCTCAAGGACTAATACGGCGATTTGGGCGCGAGATCCTCTCCGTTGTCCAAGCCGCCCGGGTCGATCCACCTGCCCCACCATTCATCCCAACGATGACCCAACTGGCCACCATGCGCTCGATGGAAATTTGGGCGTTAGCGGAAGGGCAACGCACGGGGGTAGCCCCAAACCTCTTGCTCCCTCCGGAGATGTTGACGCTGCTGATTCGGCATGGCTTGAATGCACTGGAGGGCTGGCGTGCGGATGCGATGGGCGACTCCCTCGCAGCCTTTATGGCAGGTCAATCGGCGATACGGATGACTCCCGATGGACCGGTCGTGACTTAGTTGCGAAGCAGCACCGGTGTCGCCGTCAACGGCAACGCATCGGGAACACCCTTCCACTGGTGGCGGTCGTCGGGGTGGCTCAGCACGGGCGTCAAGGCCTTTGCATACGGATCCGTCGGTACTTTCATGGTCCCAACCCCCCAAACCAACCAGCGATACGAACCATCTGCAAGGTCAAATCGATACCCGTGCTGACCGCGTTTGAGTCCTTTCATTCGCGAGACCGAGGTAAAGGTCTGGAGATGGTCCCGAACGAGCATGAACAGTGTGTGGCTGGGGTTCGAGCGTTCGGCTTTCTGGAGCAGTTCAGCGAACCAAAAAACGGACTCATCGCCCGACACCCATGCCTCAACCGTACTCTTGAGCGCCGCAACCGCGCGATTGTTACCCGTCGCAATGGTCGCCGAATCATCCAAGATTCGCCAAAGAGAAAATCCGGAATACCCCGCCGCGCGCAGGCCATCGATGAGGTCGGTACGTCGGACCAGCGTGCGGTAAGCGACAATATCGAAAGCATCAGAGCCTGCACCCGACAGAAACGACGCCCACTGTGAAGAATCGAGCGAATCGAACCCCTGAGCCGTTGCACCCAAAACAACAATTGCATCCGGGTCTAACTTCCGGATGAGCCTCGCGATGGTGCCCACGCGCATTCCATGTTCGTGGTGATTGGACGATGGGGCACTCTCCGCGCCGCCGACCTGCCAATATCGGATCGTTCC
>DEBL01000113.1:5748-7747 GCA_002348535.1 Deltaproteobacteria bacterium UBA2957
CCTGCCAATATCGGATCGTTCCGGCGTTGTGCCGGACCACTCGTTCAACGTAATGCGTAATCTTGGGTTCAACCTCACCGGGCACCCCGTTGCCCGACCCAGAGGCTAAAGGCGAGTCGAGGCACAAGACCCCAATCACGGGCCCCGAAGCCGCCCTCAACACAGAGTCGGAGGCAGTGAAATCCCACTCACCGGGAGCGGGCGCGACGGAGGAACGACACAGATGCAGCACTGCGGGTCCGCGAACAGTGAGACGATCATCCGCCGATGCACCGCGGTCGCTTTCTGCTTGGGTGGATGAACCCAAACCCAACGGTGTTCGCACATCAACCCCTATTCGAAACGGCGCCGCACTCGCCGCTGCCCACACCAACCATGCCGCCAGCGTCATGACCCCCCTTCTTCATCGAGCCCGTAATGACGGACCCAAGCAAGCACTTGCATACGGGAGCGCCCCAACACCGAAGCGATGGCGTCAACATTCCCTTGATGAATCGTAAGCAAACCCTCTAAATCCGGCTTTGATGGGAGGGGGCGTCGCATGTCCACCTCGGTCTTCGGGTCTTCGGGCGGTAAGCGCCCAGTCCGGCGCCCACGCAACCGCGGGGTCACCAACTCGGTGACCAATGCATCCAGCCCAGCCCCTCGGATTCGAAGTTCGCTGGCGACCTCAATGAGCTCTGTCACGTCGCCCGGCCACCCGTAAATCAGCAGGGTCTCGATCAGGTCGATGGTCAATGGCGGACTGTCTTCTCCTAACGCCGCTTGGAGCAATCCAAGCAAGTCCTCGCGGCGTTCAGTGAGGCGGGGGATCCTCACTGTGCGATCGAACATTGGCGCTGCGGTATCGTCAAAGGCGACGCCCCATTCGGACGGTTTGGCCGGAATCGTGACAACCACGGGGGCCATGGGAGACTTCAATGCGTGGGCCAACATCTCCGATGACGTGTTCGAGAGATGAAGCACAACCGTGTTGCTTCGGTGGAGCGCCTCATCCAGTTCAGTCTGCGAGACGGTTGCACCGTCGCACACCCAGAGGCGACCCTCGGGATTAAATCTGCGATGGACCGCAGCGACGGCATCATCAAACACGCATCCCTCGCTTCCGTACATCAACACCCGCCGCACATGTGGGTCAATACGTTCAATCTCGGCTCGCATTCGACCCTGCATCGGAGCACGACCCCCGATATCCGAGGCCGGATCCTCCGATCGGCTCCGCCAACGGACAACGAAGATGGATTGCCCAAGACGGATGAGGTCTCCATCGACAAGTCCCAAGGTTTCGATGGGTCGACCGTTTACAAAGGTTCCGTTCTTGCTTTGCAGATCTTCGACCGTAACGCGCCATGGGTCCGAGGTGACCGCGATTCGCGCGTGGCGCCGCGATACCAAGGTATCGCCATCGAACGACAATACGCCGGTGCCGTCTTCGCGACCCAGCGTTGTGGAACCCTCTGACAATCGAATGGATGGTCCTTCAACGATTCCGCGCGCTGCGGTATAAACGGGCACCAAGTGGGGACGAGTCGTGTTCGACATGCCGCCCAGTGTAGCTCATCTTGCCGCTCGTGTGCGGCGACTCAGCGCCGGGGCCGTCGGAGTCTACGGTGCGCTCATGCGGCCCAGCGCGACCGCTTCGGCCATAAACACGGTCAGTCAGTCAATTCGCCAGTCATCGTCCAGAATGCCTCAGGTGTGCTGCCACCCGTCATCGCGCTTTCCACACTTGCGAGACTGAAGTCCTCAAACTCGGGCAGCGGAATGGAGGCGATGGCCCCGGTCAGGCTCGGAAGGTACAGCGGCATTAGATCGGCAAACAAACCCTCCGTCGCTTCTCTTGAGATTGTGTAGGATTCATCCGTATAGACGACGTCGACATGAACCACTGGCTCGCCAATGGCCAAGTCGATTGAGGCTCCACTGGGTGCAGCTTCAAGGTCCAACGGTGCGTCGACCGCGAGGTAAAGCTCCATGTAGAGCGAGTCATCCCCTACCG
>DEBL01000327.1 GCA_002348535.1 Deltaproteobacteria bacterium UBA2957
AACTCCGTTGAACTTCCATCCACCTCTGGTCCCGACTGATCAAGGCTCTCGGCCAGCGTCTCCATCGAGAGCATTCCTGTTTCGTCGGGCCGGCGTTCGCCTTCCTTCTTGACGTTGGACGGCCGCGCAGCGTCGGCTCGATGTCGCGCAGACGGGCGAAACCGCTCAGCGCCTTGAGCATCGGACCCGGCTGCAGCACCCGTCTGCACACCCATGGCTTGCTTGGCTTTCGCATCCAACGCCATCGACTCTCGGAGACGCTCCTCTATGGACTTCCGTTTCGTGCTTCCCGGTGCAGAGACCGCTGGGCCAAGGTCTGCGAAATCATCCACGGTAGGCGCAGGCTCAAGCACATGGATTGACCCAAAGAAAAAGTCGCAAAACTCGGCGAGGTAGGCGCCACGGTCCCGATACAACTGACCGCGCAACGCAACCAACACATCTTGTCCGTTTTGAAAGCGATCCGGCGGCCTAGACTGCAACAAGCGACTCACGATGGGACCCAAGCCTGGCAACCGCCGCTCCAGTTCCCCGCATTGTTTGTGGACGTCTCCTTGCTCGATGGCCTCAAACACTGCCGCTACCGGGTCGGGTGCATCCATCGACACCCGATACGCCGGCTGCTTCATGAGCAACTCGTACAGAATGAGGCCGAGCGCAAACAGGTCGGTGGGGTGAGAGACCTCCTCGCCTCGAGCCTGTTCGGGAGCCATGTAAATTGGAGTGCCCCGAATCTTGTCGCTTCGGTCCGTGGCAAAGTCATCATTCTCCACACGGGCGAGTCCAAAGTCCAAGACCTTGACTTCGCCTTGGGGCGTCAACATGACATTGGCAGGCTTCAAGTCCCGATGCACCAAACAGAGCGGGTCCCCGTTGTCGCCGGGCGTCGTGAATGCTTGGTACAGCGCATCAGCGATCTCACACCCAATCTCGATCACCGACTCCGTGAACACCTGCTCACGGGCACGGCTCAGTTGGTCGAGGACCGTCTGCAGACTCACACCGTGGATGTACTCCATGACCACAGCGTTGGCTTCCTCGAGGTACTCGAAGACCCGGACCACACTGCGGTGCTTTACTTGGTCGAGAAGCGCAAACTCTTGCAGAAGCAGCGAAAGAGCGTCCGGCTCGGCATCCTCTCGCAAGGTCTTGATCGCCACAATGCGTTTCCGCGCCGGTTTTGGACCGCGAGCGGGGACCTCACCGACCGCAAGAAACACTTTGCCGTAGCGGCCCTCGCCCAATTCGCGGATGATCTGATAGTTGCCGATGCTCTGGGTCACCCGATCCTCACGGTTCTCTCGTCTGGTCCAACTGTACGCGACCGGTAGAGGCACATCAACCGCCGCTCGAACTCCTGCGCCGCAGTCTAAACGGAGCAACCCGACCAGACCTTACGACTCCGGCGGTTTTTTGGGCTGCCGAACCCGCATGAACATCGCACGCTTTGCATGGTACACCGCCGCCCCGGCGGTCGATAATGTGAGCAACAAGCCCAGCATCGGAATCAATACAATCAGGATGGACCGAAACGGCCTCTGCTCACTCCAACCATCGAGCCCTCGCTTACCGGGAGGCGCGTCCAGCCATGCGGACGGAAACAGTTCAATGCTGGCTTCTCCGGTCGCAAACGACACCAATCGGAGCGTGGTTCGGAAATTGCGACGCAGGTAGAACGGATCCACCCGATACCGAACCTCGAACCAATGATAGCGCGCAGCAGCAGCCGCTTGAAATGCCGTGCCCAAGCCTTTCCGATCCTGACGGACATAGCTGGCGCCCCCGCCGACTTTCGCAATCCAGTCGAGGCTCGCGTTGTCGATGCCGAGGTTTTCAAGGTCGCCGTCAATCCGCCGGTTCACGAAGCGTTTGCCACACAACTCCCTCGCCGTCACCCCTTGTGTCGCATCCCGCGGCAAGGCAAACCGAGGACGGAGGGGTCGCCCAAGACCAACCGTGTAGACACTGGGTCGACGGCGGGGATCCTGCCCAGCTTCGGGAGACCGGACAATCTGCAGGTGTTCAAGCAGGGTGTCGAGGCGCTTGGCGTTGGTACCGCAGGTGTCGTTCCGGCCCATGTTGTTGAAGCCATCGGTCAACGCAACGATGGTTGGAGTCATCTCAAACTGAGTGAGCAGATCTTGGATGGCCTGTTGTTCAAGAAACTCACCCGTGGCATAGGTGATGGCGTCGTACAGATGCGTGTAGCCGTTCAGCGGCTGAAGGGAGCGAATTCGCTGCTTGTACTCCCGCCGATTCTCGAACACCTGCAGGCGACCACCCAGCGGAACCGGAGTGCCATTGGTGAACTGAAACACCACCACCCCAGTCTTGACATCATCGGGGAAAAACGCCTCCACGACTTCCGGAGTCAACAGCGCGCTCCGCACCTTGTCCATTCGGCGTTTTTGGGCCATTGAGGAGGACCCATCGATCAACAAAATAAACAGCTGTGGTGCACGGATCGGGTCGTGAGGAACCACCTTGACTGGATTTTTCAGGCCGGCACCTTGAAGCTCCCGACCGAGGTGTCCCACCTTGATGTGCTCACTCGACAGCGGCAATGGAAATGTGTCTCCGTCCAGCCGCAACTGGAACCCGAGGCGCACTTCGCCGTTCGCGCGGTCGACGTACGGCATGCAGAGGTGGAGTTCATCCGGCTGCACTTTCGCCCGGCACTCTCGTTCATCCGTAAAAATGCGGAGCTCAAGTTCTGTGCCTTCCATCACCTCGGGGCGCCCCACCCGGGTCGTGGTGTTTGAAATTGGCGTCAGTTCGCCTCCACACCCCCAGATCAGCGCCCATACCCACGCCAAGTTCATCGTTCTTCCTTGGGCAGCATGATGAACTCAAGTTCGGTCCCCGAGTCACCCAGTTCAATTCGATCGCCTGATGACAACCGAGTCTGCAGCGGCGTTGGCCTTCGCGCGTCGTAGCTGAGGTTTATTCGCTCCAGAAACCGTCGCACGCGGGTGGGCTGAAGGCTCAAGCCCCGTGCCGAATACCGCTGCTGCGCATCGACTGCGACGGAAACATGCATCTCCATGACTTCATCGTCCGCGGGGAGGTACAGATCCAGTCCTCGCGTGAAGTGCCCTACAAATCGTTCCGAGGGTGCACCATCAAGCGCGTCGATCGGGATGCGCCGAGTGTGGCGGTTCCAAGACATGACACGCAGCCATCCCGCATACAGTTCATCGGGTAAGCCCCAGCAGAGCACGCCGTGGACAAAACCCCAGACCATACCCAATGCCGCGCCGGCGTAAAACAGGTCCGATCCTGCGCCTTGGTAGTTCAACAAGTGCCACGCTATCCCCCCGGCCAGCCCGGCAACCAGTCCCCCGACACAGTGGCTGAACCATCCCCGAAACCGTCGCACAATCAAGGGTCCGACACCGCTCGCAAAGCCAGCGGAAGCAAACACCCCAACTCGGTACCGTAAGCTGACCAGTGAAGGGTTGAGTGAGTCAAGGGCTGCTTGATCTGAGAAAAGCACTCGATTCACCACGCCGGTGAAAAACCAATACCCAGCCATGCAGACCGCAACTGTTGTGCCGACGGCCAGCACCAAGCGCCACGCACCCGAAAACACAGAGCGACGACGCAGGAGTGCCTCTCCCGCGATCGATGCAAATGCGATGCCCCCAGACAACGCGCACATCAGGATGATGCCATCCATCGATCGGCCCCACAGTGACTCCACCTTCACGAATGCAGTCAGGACTGCCGCCCAGATCATCAGCCCCCAAGCAGCACACCAAAACCCCATCGCAAGATGGCGGTACCACGTGTATGGGATGAGGAAAATATTCACCGAGTCCTGCTCTGCTTGAGGGGTGCAGGTGAAACCATACCACCCCAAGCGACCGGAGCAGTGATAGCATCCGAACTGGACGAACATCTATGATCCCCGACCTTACCCTGTATCTGCGCCTGACGGCTGAATTTGGTGGGACCGAATTCGGTCCCTACGATGAGGTTGAGATCGTGCTGGGTTCGGACCCGGATACGACGCGAATCTACCTCCGCCCAGAGTTGGGAATCCTCCCACAGCATGTCCGGGTGTTTCGCCAAGGCCAAGACAACCTCATCCTGGCACCCTCCGAGCGAACCGCTGGTGTCTACCTATTCCGCGGCGGCGCGGAACGACCCACCCAAGTCACCACCCCGACGGCCATTCAGTCGGGTGACCAGTTTGCGCTCGTATCCCCCGGTGGCCCGCGCTTCGAGGTTGAACTCGCTCCCCATCCGGAGCGAACCGCGAGCCGAACAGACGGCGGGCCGAAGAACTTTGCGAAACGCGCCCCAAAGTGGAGCGCATTTACCGCCGAGGGGCGGCGGCAACTGTTCACGACGCTTCTGGTGACTGGACCCGCCCAGATTGCACAGCGCGTTTATACCTTCGTGACATCCGGCGCGATTTTCATGCCGCGCAACATCTTCCTTGGCCTCGCGATCGCAGGCGGATGGATCTTTGGAGGCGTGCAGGGCTGCAACAACCGGAAAACCAAAGCCGACCTTGTTGTAAAAAACACCCGCGTCGAGAATTGCGAGCGTGAACTGACCTACGCCGAGAAGTTGACCGGGGGCGACTCGCGCGACTTGTCCGTAGCGGAACTCGTGGCCGTCCTGAGCGGCAGCATCAATCTCGGTCAAGCGCTCGAGTCTGATGACGAGTTGCGGACCATGGTGAAGAAGAAATCCAAAACTGCCTTCGCCAACAAACAACGATTTCGGTGGCTGACCAAGGGAAAGAGTGCCAGCGCAGGCCGCTTCGCCGATTGGCGCGAGCGAATCACATCCGAGGAATCCATCGATGAGGACACCCGCAACCTCCTGGTTTGGCTCGCGGGTACGCCGGCCAAGCGAAACAGCGACTTCAGCGACACTACAGACTCCGAAGGCGATGACGTATGTGTCCGTGGCACCATACAAATGACCTACCGCCAGGCCATCAGTATGGGGATGGATGCCCAGCCCGATGCGCTCGTGACAAAGAACTACCAAGCGACAGCGGAAGACAAGACCAAACGAGAGAAAGCCCTCGATCAAACCGTTGCGGCCGCCGGCACCATGCTTCCGGAGGACAACTTCGAGACGGATGTCGACCCGGTTAGCCAAGGCAGAGCCGGCTGCATTTATGTTCAGGGCAGCGACGAGCGAACCAGCTCCGCAGCACTCTTAAGCGCCCTTACTCAGCATCTCGGTGACTCCGCGGCGGCCGTTCCGATCGCGGGCGACCCCATGGGATCGGTTGCGCGCATCGCAAAATATTGGGCATCGGACCTCACCCGAGTCGATTACCGCGATGCCAATATTGCCATCGACTTTGAGAACTCTCAAGTGGGCGATGTGCTCGACGGCTACGACCAGCGGGGCGATTGGGTGCTCGAACGCACTGCCGACACCATCGCTCGGAGCGTAGTGGTTCCTTGCCTCGCAGCATTGGACAAAAACAAGGGGGACCTGGGTCCCATCTTTGGTGAACGGGACCCGAACGAAATCGGGGTCAACTGCCTGATCTTCAAACACATCATCGAGAACCCTTAGGGCCTCAGTCCGCGTCGGCCGTACCGATCATGCGCCGGCGCAATGCGATGGCGATGGTCGCAACCCACACCCATGCAGTCATGGGCTGGGGGGCCGCAGCACACCCGCACCCTCCGCGTTCACCCGCCAGCTCTGCGGCCGACATTCCGGGTGGGCCGGTGTCCTCAGCTTCCGTTTCGGAAGCGGCTGCGGTATCGCCGGCCTCCCCCGTGTCTGAGCCACCCGAACCCGTATCGGACGGTTCTTCCGTGTCTCCACCCGAGCCGGTATCTTCAGCGGGCTCAGGGCTGGTCGCGGTGTCATCAGAACCACCAGAACCACCAGAACCACCAGAACCACCAGAACCACCAGAACCACCAGAACCACCGGTATCGCCG
>DEBL01000258.1 GCA_002348535.1 Deltaproteobacteria bacterium UBA2957
GCCGAACTCGAGGTGTCCGCCCGCCATGATGTGGGAGGTCAACAACCCCGAACCCGCAAACGAGTTCGCATTCTCAACCGAACCAGAACTGCTCGACGTCGAATTTGAGCTCGACGACGACTCGTTGTGGTGATTGTTACGGCGGCTGTAGTCGGACACGAAAGGGTTCCCGGTTTAGTACAAAGGTAGGACCCGCGGGCCGGTGTGCCAAGGGGGCGAGTGTGAACTTGTCAGAAGGATAGGAACGATGCCGGTTTTTTACCATACAGTGCCGGAAGATCCCCCTGCGTTGCGGCTGGATGCCTATTGCGCAGCCTCCTTCGATGTCTTCCAGAGTCGCAATCAGGCGAGGAAAGCCATCAAGGAGCGGCGAATCCTCGTGAATGGGGAACACGCTCGGACCGATTGGTTCCCCCAAGCCGGCTGGACCATCGAGGCCAAGGTTCCCGCCAATGCCGTACTCCCCATTTTAAAACTTGATTTAGAGGTTGTGTTTCAAGATCCCCACCTCGTCATTGTGTTCAAACCACCCGGCATCATGACGCGGGGCAACACCCGCCGAACGGTTCATCGAGCACTTCGACACAACATCGACATCAGCCCGCTCGACGACGCGCTACCGATGCCGGATCCGTGCCACCGTCTCGACTACAAAACCGCGGGTCTCTTGATCTGCGCCCGAACCGTTGAGGCACGGCTTGCCGTGTTGGCGATGTTTTCGGAGCGTCGGATCCACAAAGGGTACCGAGCCCTCGTCACGGGGCGTGTCGAGGGCACCGGCACGATCGATACGCCGCTGGATGGCAAGGAGGCGTTGACCCACTGGACTGCGGTGGAACATACCCGGAGCCTCCACGTTGATTGGTTCACAACGGTTGATCTGCAGCCGGTAACGGGACGCACGCATCAGCTGCGACGCCACATGGCGGGCATTGGCCATCCGATTTTGGGGGATGACGTCTACACGCGGCACGAAAAGCTGCTTCGACGGCAAGGGCTGTTTCTGGCCTCCTTGCACCTGTCTTTCGGGCATCCAATCACCGGCGAACCCATCGCTGTGAGTGCGGCCGAGCCTAAAAAGTTTGGGGTGCTCCGGGCGCGGGAGTCCCGACGGTGGGCAGCGCACCACCCAGACACTGTTCGTTGATGCCACCGTCGAGTTTGTAGATCGTAACGGCATCGGAGCGATGGACGGGCGACCCGAGACACCGACTCCACACTGAATCCCGCTGGCTGTTGGGTCGCATGTGACGGTTGTATACAGCGAGCCACACAAAGCCGGGCCCTTTGAAGGCATCGCGATGGCCCCTGTCGACACGGCCAGTCCGCGCCAACTGCTCCAGCAAGTCGCCCCCGTGTTGGCCCGTAGTCGCTCGCTTGTGGCCCATGGCTGCAGCCTCGGAAATGGGGCGTTGGTGACTGAGTTGGGCCATCAACGCTGGGTCCCGCCAACGGGCTCGGGGTCCAAGTTGGTCGGGAAAGCGCTGCGGTAACACCAAAACCGCACCGTCTTGGTGTTTGAGATCTGCATACGCTTCGGCATCGGGTCCGGTCGTTGAAGGCAGCGGCCAGCCGACGGGAAATCCAACCACCCGATCACCAACGAGGAGCAGGGCCAAGACCGGTGCCAGCCACACGTTACGGCCAAGCTTCGGTGCCAAGGACACCAGAGGCACCAGCAACAATGCAGCCACCGCGCCAGCCCGATGCCAGTGAGAGATGCGGCTGAAGAACGGAATGGTATCGGCCAGGATCCCTGCCGGGGCCAACAATCCGCTCGTACCGAAGCGAATGGGAACTCCCATCCACACCAGCCAAGGACCCAATGAGAGGACCGCGAATGCAAGTGCACCAGCCAGCCATGGCCATAGGTGGCGCTTGCGGACGACCACGGCCACCGCACACAGCAGGGCCACTGCACCGAGGTAAGCGGTGTGATTGGGCATTCCCGCCCCTCCCGTCACCCAGAGTGGAAGGAATGGGTCTGTCAAGTCCGTACCAAAGCGGATGCCTCCCCTGAACAGTTGTGGATTTGCCCCCGGTGTTCGCAGAAGCGCTGTGGCGAGTTCCGGTGTTCCAGGTTGTCCCGCAATTCGACCTGTCAAGATGGCCCGAACCAATGGGGCCGTGAGCGCCAATGCGGTCACCGCGGTTGTGGCGAGCGTGCGCCATTGTGCCCGACTCCTGAGCATCACCCCGACACCGACCGCACACGCGATAAATGCGGCCCAAATGCCATTGTATGGGCCGCTAGCCATACAGAGCGCGAGCGCCAAGCCGGCAGCTGCGGCCATCCGATGAGAACCGGTACGAAGTGCGCGGACCAATGCTGCAATGAACAACCCGATCCACCCGACGCCGAGCTGTTCGGTAATCCCAGTGGTGGTCGCCGCCAACACCGATGCATTCAGTACACCGGCGATGACCCCCAGCCAACGGTTGCCGCCCACAGTGTGGGCAAGGGCTGCGCCTGCAAGGCCCAACAGCACCATGTTTGCGTAGATGATGG
>DEBL01000179.1 GCA_002348535.1 Deltaproteobacteria bacterium UBA2957
AAACCATGCGTTCTGTGCTCACTGGTATGTGCCTCCATCGCGCAGCTGCTGAATAGCCACTGTGACGCAGGTTCGATGTGCATAAACGTCCATCGACTACCCATGAGAGCTCGGTTACGACTCTCCGCCCATTCGTAGCTTTCAACGGAGCCCCATCATGCGCATTACGCCTCTCGCCATAGTCCTCTGCCTTGTTGCGTGCGGTAGCGAAGGCAAAGATGGGTCGACGCAATCAACAGATGCGGATGGCGATGGATTCTCCGCATCCGATGACTGCGACGACACCAATGCAGACATCAACCCCGAAGCCACCGAGGTCTGCGACGGCGTCGATAACGACTGCAACGACTGGATCGATGACGAAGACCCCGGTGTCACGGGTGGCACCGTGTTCTACTTCGACTACGACGGCGACGGCTTCGGGGACAACTCGCGCCCCAAAACCGCCTGCGAGGCCCCCGACCAACACATCATAGACAACACAGACTGCAACGATGCAGACGCAGCCATCAACCCCGGTGCCACAGAAATCTGTGACACCGGTGATGTCGACGAAAACTGCAACGGTGTCGCCGACGATGACGACGAGACGGTGGAAGAGAGCAGCAAAACCGCGTTCTACGCAGACGCCGACTTGGACGGATACGCATCGAATGAAGCCACTCTTCGGTGTGAGCAAGGAGACCTCGCTACGGAGGGCACCGACTGCAACGATGCCGACCCAATGGCGTATCCGGGCGCCAATGAATGGTGCGATGGCGTGCAGACCGACTGCGGAACGGACTGGACTGCCGATACTGAGCCAGCCATGACCTTTTCGAATGCCATCGGAGAGCGAACCAACATCGATTCTTTTCCTGCACCGTTGCACGGCGACGGCATCTACGAAGTTTGCGGATCGAATGTTCCATTGGAAAGCGGCAATGCGAGCTTGATCACGATGCGCGGCATGACCCCATCAGCGGCCGTATCCATCGGCGAGGATGTGGTGACCGAAGCCACTATCAGTATCAGCGACCTCACCATTAACGTATCGCCGTCCACCACTTGGAGCTGGAGCAACACCGATGGTGACATCACCCTTGAGCGCGTGACGATGAACAGCGTCTTCGGCTGCACCCGTGGATTCACCTATGATGGCGGAAATCTCACCGCGACCGATATTGACGTCAGCGGAACCATGGGCGTTGTATTTTTCACCGAAAACGGATCGACAACGGTCGACTCGATGAACTACGACTACGACGGCACGGATTGCTACTCAACAATCCTTGTCTACGCCGAAGGGCCTGCGGCAATCACCAATCTGACCGACACGACGGATTACCTCGAACTTGAAATACAGGGCAACATCACGCTCGGCGAGGATGCCAACATCTCGAACGTGACGACCGGGGCTTTGGTCATAAACGCCTATACCGGCGACGTCACGATTGAAAACTCACTCCTCACCAATGGTTGGGGAGGAGTCTACGATTACGGTACCGACGGCGTAACGACAATTATCGACAGCGAGATCAGCGGACACGAAGAGAGGCTTATGGGAGGCGGAGGCGCCCTGATGATGTTGGCCTCGGACGGAGCCATCCGGGCCGTTAACAGCGTTATCGATGACAACTGGGTCGACTTCACCAACCAGTCCGGTCTTTCCCTTGATCTCGATGACATGGAAGATGACGCGGGCATCTTGCTGGATGTCACATGCACAGCCGGTGGGTGTGCACCAACAGCACCATAGCTGAGGCGTGGCAGTAAGCCCTGCTGAACGAACCACGCTGCTGGGACGACACGCCGAGGCGCTGGGGTCCCCTATTCTCGGAACTCAAAAAGCCGGGAGGTCATCATGAGCAAATCAACCCGCCGCCACTCAGTTGGCGTTTAGTCCAAAAACGCGGCTCCCCAACTTGTCTTTCCACACTTGCTCTCGGTGTATCAGTTCACTGGTAGAGGTCGTGTTCGCCGCGATTTCAAGAATGGACACTCGAAAGTTGTGATGCGCCATAGCCTTAAGCATTTTATTTCCACCATGGCCCGTGTGCGCATATTCAAGCCATCGCCCATAAAGGCCCTGTTCACCGTGCGCAGACCCAACGTACTGTTGCCCGGTTTCTTGGCAGACCAGTAGGTAAATTCCCGACACCGACGAAAGCACTTCACGCCAAGCAGTGGGGACCAATTCGATCTCATCGACACGCGACTGGAAAGAGTCAAAGCCGGGAAAGGGCGCTGCCATCGGTGCCGTGCGAATTTCAACAATGGGTTTTGTGTTTTTCCACCACTGAGACCATGACCGTGTGCCATGCGCAGTCGGCGACCACTCGATCAAGACTCGCTCGGAAAACTCGTCAAACGCGTCGACTCGAACGAGGTCAGACGCGTTGGCGTTGTCCCCCGCATACGGAATGTGCTCCGGGAACTGGACATCGAACATTGCCGGCTGTCGACCGTCGGCAACACCACCCCACAGCCACTGGTCGTGGACATGATGGGCACCAACGAAAAGGGCGCCGGCCCGCGCGCCAGGCAACTGAGCTGGGATGAACTGAAACGCGAGTGAGCAACCGTTGTAGGGGTTATGCCGGTCGGACCGTTGAAAGCTCACCCAGTGCTCAAACTCAGCCCTGCCGAGATTCCAAATCTTACGACCACGGGTGTCATGGCGAACTAAACGTGTCTGTTTTGGATGGATGGCAATGCCTGCATCGGCAGCCCGACGTGTGATGAGTTCTTGAAACGAAAACTCCGATGCCATTGAGCCCCCAGTTGATGGCCAGATTGTACTTTATTCGCGTGAAAACAATGGTCCGATAATGAAGACTCGCATGCGGTACACTCCCCTCCTCGGGAGAAAA
>DEBL01000094.1:0-2080 GCA_002348535.1 Deltaproteobacteria bacterium UBA2957
CTGTCGCCTTCAGCGACATCGCCTTTCAAGCGAATCAGTCCGGAGCATTCGGCGGCGCTCTATTTATGGAACGTACGACCGCCAGCGCGGAACGGTTCGATGCAGAGCTCAACGAAACCACGGGCATCGGTGGCGCCATTTATGCCGACTTGTGCACGCTTGAGCTTTCCGATTCGACCTTGCACCAAAACTCCGGCACGAGCGGCGGCGGCGGCCTTGCGCTGTATGCATCGTCCATCAACGTGGAAGGTGTAACGATCCGCGCAAACACCGCGAGAGGAGGCGAAGGGGGCGGCGCATGGCTCGTGAACTCTTCAATCGAATCGAATGGAATCACTGTCCTCGGCAATCTATCCATGTTGGGCGGCGGACTGTTCGCCTCGGGTGTCGGCAGCGTCGCCATTGCGAGGTCGGTCTTTCAAGAAAATGTGGCCGACTTCGATGGCGGTGGTTTGTACCTTGATGGGTCGCTGGCCGGCGACATCCAGTCGAGCGATTTGGTGGGCAATGAGACATTGGTGACAGGAACCGCCGCACAAGCGGCGATTGCGGTCGAAAGCATTGACTTCCGCAACAACATCGTTGCCTTTGGTCGAAACGGCTTTGGTGTTGGGCTGGTCAGTTCCGGTTCTGCTGTGATTCGTCACAATGACCTTTGGGGCAATGAATCCGGTGCCTATTCAGGGTCCGACGACCGCACCGGTCTCGATGGAAACATCGCTGCCGACCCAGAGTTTGTTGAGTTGTCCCTCGACAACGACTTCAGCAACGACGACCTGCATCTCACCCGTACAAGCCCGTGCATCGGAACCGGTGACCCGGAGACCGCCACAGAGTCGGATTCGACGATGGACATCGGCGCCTTTGGGGTCACCGAGATCCCAGACATCGACCTCGATGCCGACGGTTATCCTCCCGACTTGGGCGGAGACTGCAATGATGCAGATCCTACGATTCACCCCGGCGCCGAGGAACTGTGCGGCGATGATGTAGATAACAACTGCGACGGCAGCATTGATGAGGGCTGCCCTACCGACACCGGATCTGTCGGCGATGACACCGGCAGTCCAGTGGACACCGGATCGAACGACAGCGGATCGGCACCTGGGCGGTCAGACGACACAGGCCGCGTTCCTTCGGGTGTCAGTGACCCGTATGCGATAGAGGGTACTGGATGCCGATGCAGCATGAGCGACCGTTCGCCCTCGGGGTGGCTGGCGCTGGTACTCCCTCTTCTTTTAGCCGCTGGACGACGGCACCAATGAACAGCTTACCTCCTGAAATTGCCGCCTTTGATGAAGCCCAGCGCAACACCATTGCGTTGATGCGGTCAGTGGTGTCGCAGCTTCGCACTGGCATGTCCGAACGGGACGTCTACGACCTCGCATTGGCAGAGGCACCAGCGTTTGGGTTCACCGGATGGTTTGCGAAGCCAGAAGTCCGATTTGCGGGGACTCGTTCCGTTTTCCATCGGGCTTCGACGAAGCGCACGCTTCGCAAAGGAACGTTGGTCGAGATCGACCTCGCCCCGTCCACCCACGACGCATTCGGCGACTTTGCGATCGGGATGAGCTTCGAGGCCGATGAAGAGCCGATGATCGTATCGGAGGCCCGAGAGGCGTGCCGGGCCGTTTGCGGGTTCGCCTCGCGATTCAAGACTGTCGGCGAGTTGTTTGTGTTTGTTGAGAGCTGGGCCAACAATCACCGCGTGAGTCTTGGAGGCGCTCGTTCCGTCGGCCACATGGTTCCGTTGTGTGAAGGTGCGTTCGCGACCGGATGGCCTCAATCCGCGCGCATGGCCGTCTTTCTTAGGCGCTGTCAGGTCCATTTTCTGAACCCTCGGCGGATCATTGGCATCTACGCGTTGAGCCCGCGCATCGTTGCCGATGGCGATGCCATGTGCTTCGAGGAAATGGTGTACATCGAAGGCGACACCAAGCGCATCTTGGGCCGCGAGTCTGAAGCCGAGATCGGAACCCTTTAAACGCCGATCGCGTCGATGAGGTGCCGCAGCTTCTCGGGGTCATCAACCCCCTCAAACCGCAACCCATACAAGCGGTACCCTTCGCCCGCCGATAGG
>DEBL01000094.1:2386-3379 GCA_002348535.1 Deltaproteobacteria bacterium UBA2957
GGTACCCTTCGCCCGCCGATAGGTCCGCCACACGGCCATGGACCTCTACGGCGCTGGAGCCGGCCAGTCCCATGCGGATGGTGATGGAACCGCTCTCCACAAAGATCAGCTTAAAATCATCCGGGACGCTGAAGCTGAGACCGTCGATCGCCAGATCAACCAACCGAACGGGCGCTGCAAGTAGCGAGATCGCTGGGCCATTGCTCGGCACCAACTCAACAGTCTGATTGGACACAACCTCAGGCGTCGCATCGAGAGCCCTTGATTCGGACTCTGCCCAGTTGTCGATAAAGCCAAGCAATAGACCATTCTGACTGCGCTCCGGGACCGGGACTCCTGCTCGGATAACGGATGCTTGGAAGGTGTAGTACTTCGAACCCACAGAGAGCCAAATCCGCGTGTCCTCGCCGCCCACAAATCGCCGGTCCGCTGCGGTGACCACGAGCCCACCTCGCTCTACTCGGATGATTTGTCCGCGAATCCAACCCTCACCGCGAACCTGAATTTCACAGGCTTGACGGTGCTGTGCGGCTTCTTCCAGAATTCGTCGGGGATCCATAGCAACTCTTGGTGAATACAAGGTGTAATCGATGATTGGTGTTCCGGCTCCACTGCGGCTAAACCGAAATGTGTCCGAGGACTACTCATGCTGATCGCTCACATCACTGACTTGCACGTGCAATCGACTCCCCGTCTTCAAGACATGACCGGGAAACGGATCATTGGCACCGCAAACCTCTATTTGTTGGGCCGCCGTTCCAAGTTCTCGATTGCCGCACAGCGCGCTGCCATCAGCGCAGTGGTCGATCGGCAGCCCGATGCCGTAATGTTTACCGGAGACCTGACTGCTCAGTCCTTGGATGCCGAATTTTCGGCCGGCCGCGAGCTGATGGAACCCATTCTTTCGCGCTTTCCGACCGTCATGATCCCGGGCAACCACGACACCTATGTCCGTGAGAAGACGCCCGGCGATCGAATGCGAGAGATGTTCGG
>DEBL01000158.1:0-249 GCA_002348535.1 Deltaproteobacteria bacterium UBA2957
CGGAACCGCCATATCCTCGAACTCCACCTGCGCATCGCGGGCGTTCAGGGGCCCAAGAACGGCGTAGGCATCCCCATGCCGAGCGACCATTTGGGCCGCCTTTGTGCGGAGCACGGTGTAAATCCCGCCAACCCGGTTGCAAACCTCCCAACCAACTTCGATCACGGGTGCTTTTGATTCGTGAACCATCGACATGTCTATTCCTCGCTTGAGGCGGGCCAATCTCGCCACCCTCTGCTCCTTCGTAGC
>DEBL01000158.1:554-15889 GCA_002348535.1 Deltaproteobacteria bacterium UBA2957
TCTCGCCACCCTCGGCTCCTTCGTAGCACAGCGCATTCACAGTCATTGTGGCGACTAGCCAACATCCACCCGACCGCGGTCAATGGAGCGGCGCTCTCGATCGCTCACTACATCAATTTTGCGGCTGGCTGAACATTTCGAGTATAAACCTCGTCTACCGCATTCAGAAGGAAACGAGATGAGCATCGTTCTGTTCCTGCTTGGCCTCGCAAGCGACCCCACCTACGCGAGTCCTGCTCTTCAGCCGACACCGTTACCGAACGAGTCGTATGCCGAAGCGTACACCGCAGTGGGCTCCTTGGAGGATGGATCATTTGTTCTTCTGCAACTCATGTTCACCAATGCGGGTGTCGGCAGTCGCAAGGCAGCATGCAGAGCACTGTGGGTGCCACCGAGCAAGCCAGGCTTGAACGCAAGTTCGCATATGTCATCGAACGAGTGGTCTTACGACGAGGCAAAAGAGAGTCTCACTGCAGGAAAATGCGTACTTGAAACTGTCGATGGAGGTGTACGGTTTCATGCTGATGTGCCGGACTTAAGCATTGACATGACCATCGAAGGTGGGATTCGACGTATTGCACCGCGAGGGCACCGTATTGACCACAACGGCTCGTTTTACGAATCTGAACTCTTGATTCCATACGCGAAAAGTAAGGTAGCGATTGAGTCCAATGGTGCCCGGACCACGACGGCTGGACCTGTCCACCTCGATCATTCGCGCTCAAACTTGCTCATGCCGAATACAGCGGCATGCTGGATACGATTTCGCGGCTTTTTTGGGTCTGTACCAACCCTATTTCAGGCTCGAATTCCACCCGGCGGTGGACCGCCGAAGACTTGGGTCTGGCCACTTTCGAACGCACAACCAAGCACCGTTTCGGGTGAGGCAGTAACCCTTGAGCAGACGGACTCTGGGATGCCAAGAGTTGTCATTGGTGGTGGTCATCCGGTGACCATTTCTTCCACGAAAACGCTGTTCGTCTATCGACCTGCAGAGTCCTATGGAGCTCTCGGCAGATTGGCTTCTCCATGGATTGGAAACCCCACAACGACGACCTATCGAGCAAAGGGAACTTCCGGCTCGGGCAACGTCTCCGGCATTCTGGAGGTCCTCAATGTTGATGAGCCCGGCTGTGCCCCTCAGTAAGGTGTGTTGAATGCGAGGTAGACGGCTGGTACCCATCCCGCCTGAATGCGCGCATCCTCATTATCCGTTCGGTACTCTTCTCGGCCGACCGCGAACTCAAGGCGGGCCTGAACAACATCGTTAAACAGCAATCGCCCGCCAACCCCCACTCCTCCATGAGGGTGAAAACGCGCACCCTCTTCCTTCGGATCGACAATCTGCGCTCCACTTGCAAACGGAACCATGAACACGCGATAGCGACTTCGACCCAAGGAAAACTGGGCCGCCTCCCAGCGAATCTCTGCATCCGCATAAACGGTCCATTGCCCGCGGTACCGTCCGATTGGTAAACCGCGCATGGCCAGTGGTCCGCCGATGTCGACCCACTGGCTTCCTCCCATCACAATCTGGTGGAAGAACGGGGTCTCTTTCCCTTGGACATCGAGGGCACCGCGGGTCGCCAAGACGAATCGAGGGCTCGCGAGCGTGAAATAGCGCCGATCGGTCGCATTGAGCCCCCACATGGTCCATGTTGACCCGACGGTGGGCGAGGCTTGTCGCACGGAAAGCTCTGACCAGACCCCCGAACGAGGCGCACCCTCATCATCTCGAGAATCCATCATAACGCCAACGAAAACCTGACTGAGAAGACCACCTTCCACGCCAGATGGACGGTCATCTTCGAGGCGACTACCGCTGTACACCTTGACCGATGCCGAGCGGAATAGGTGGCCACCGAAGAGGCTCCAAGCACCTGCGTATCGCCAGCGAAGGGTCGAAAGCCCACGAATGCTGTCAATTCCAAATGCATACCGACGACGCGGCGTGTCCGAAGGCCGCAGTCTTGGCAGACGATTGCCGATGCCAAAGTAGAGCGCATCGTCCCATCGTTCCCAGCCCAACTGCACACCGGCGCGGATCCGTCCATCGGCCAACGCTGGCACGTCCACCACCAGTTTGTGGTCTTGGTAACCACCGGTTGTCCGATACCACTGCGCGCCGACCTGCAGTCTATACGGTACATCGAGTGGCTCACCGTCTTGCTGCGTGAAGACTGCACCGTAGGCGCCGTAGCCCATGCCTCGATCGGTTGTGAAGTTGACCAAGGGAACCAACGCCGTGGATACCGGGTGGTCGTCTTGAGTTTGATCCGTTTTGGGCTGTGTCACGGCACCTGCATTGAGCAGGCCGGACAACCCAATCCAGAGCGCAGTGATCACGAGGATCCGAGCCTCAACCCTTGGCTCAACACGCCCACGTAAATGGCCGTTTTTGGAATCCGAAGCAACAATGCGATTGCGGCGTGGCGACTGTTCACACGCAGCGAGCCGGCAGACCACGTTCCTACAGCGAGCGGAAGTGGAAGCACCGCCACTGCAGCGACCCCCCATCCGCCGTACCGTTCCAGGAGGTCCTGCACATTGGGGTACCGGCGATGAATCCACGCTTCCACTCGTCGTGGCAGCCCGATAAAACGGCCGATTCCATACCCAATGCATCCGGCGACGTAGCTGGCTGCAGCGCTGAGCAAAAAGACCTCAACAACCGACATACCACCCGCAATGCCGAGTGCCATGAATGGCACATAGCTCATGGGAGTGGGAAAGGAGTCGACCACAAGGACCGCCCCCAAGAGCCCGAAGGCTCCGTACTGATCGACCACCCAAGAACCGGCGTCAAATAGTGGTTCTCGAAACAGCACTCCGGCCACTGCAGCGAGAACAAAGATCACACCAAAACCCACCAAAATCGGCACGATTCGGATGCTGGTCCCGGAGGTCACTGTAGTTTCACTGCTCATTGAGTCCCTCTGCCACCCAAAGGTCGGGTACACTCATGTCCAATGACTCCTCGTTCAACGACCTGAACACTGCCAGTATTGATTCGCAAGCCGAGTGTCGAACCTCACAAAAAACCGCAGGAAAACCTTCAGGGGCAGCGACCGTATACCACCCGCCAACTTCAATCTCTATCGTGGTCTCCGTCCAGACGTGCACCCAGCGACCCGCTGGGATGTACGTCGTCACCGCCGACTGTTTCGAGTCCAGAACGGGAGCGATAAGCAACGCGCTCCCCAACATAAACTGCCACGACAACTCGGCGGTCACCGGGTCGTCTGGGTACTGCATCCACATGTGTCGCACAACTGGTAGACCCACCGAAGAGGCTTCCTCGCCAAGCGAAATTCGGTACTCTGCAAGGCCCGCGTAGACGCGCGCAAACTTCGCAAAGTGATTGAGTGTCGGAGCGTCGCCGTCGACTTGAAAATTACGCAGCGGCTGGTTGCCTTCGTGGGTCCGAAACACCGCCGTGAATGCGTTCAATTCGATCCATCGCCGCAGCAACTCCGGGGACCGCCGATAATCGAGAAAAGGAATCTTGAAGGGAACTCCCGGGACTGCAGTTGTGGTGTACCCACCGATATCGCTGTGGTTTTGGCTGTAGCCGGAGAATCCTGACGAGAGCAGCCCAGTTACCGCGCTTCGAATTCCATCTTCTTTCGACCACGACGTCAGTTGATCTCCAAGCCAGAACAGCGTGCTTTGCCTCGGACTGCGAGTAAAACCCGACCGCGTAAAGAATGCGGCCTCTCCTTCCAACCCCGCATCCTCGATGACTTCTCGGTTCAGTCGAGCCCACGCTTCCGGATATTCGTTGTGAAAGTCGGCGGGGTTCGACCCATCAAACAACACCGCGTCAAGTGGCAGCGCTTCTCCAAAATCCGCCATCCATCCGCTTACACCGGCTCCCAGAACTTGATCCCGAATAATCGCCTTGAGCCATTCCACAGCGGCAGGATTGGTCAGGTCAACCATGGCGGCGGAAAATGATGTGTTCTGCACCAGATAGACCTCACCGTCCGACCGGCGAACCAGATAGCCGTGCTCATCTGCCTCGCGATAAAGGTTTCGAACCGATGCTTCGTTCCGTTCGTCTACGTCCACGAGAAACGGGTTGATGTACGACATGACTCGAATGCCCGATGTTTCGAACGCTTGGGTCAAGCCATCCCAGTCCGGATAGTGCGAACCATCCAGTTCCCAGTTCCACCACAGCTGAGATCCGACAGAGGTCTTGCGGGTACCCACCCAGTCTTGCAACCAAAACGCAGCGATGGGCACACCCGCATCATCCAGCGTCTTCCACATCGCCCGCACGGCCGCTGTGCCTCCCTGCATCCCGATCACCGCACCCCGATGAATCCACTCAGGAAGGGGTGCCATGCGCCCTGCAAACCGTGTGTAGGCCTCAACATGATCGACTGGGGACGCTCCAGCGAACACGCGAGCCGTAACAACCGAGGACCACACCTCCGCTCGAATCACGCCGCTTTCTCGCATATCGAACCGACTCAACTCGTAGTTTTCAAGGCAGAAACTCATGCGGTCGGTCGTGATGTAGTGAGGTGCGGGCGCGTTCGATCGGGTATCGTCTCCTCCCGCGCCGAAAGCGGCGTTCATGAACCATGTGAGGGGCTGAACACCGCGTCCGATCCCCGGTTCTTGGCTCAACACATTTACGGTTCGACCGCCCAAGTCTACATGAGTGAATTGGGCCCCAAAACCGAACACTCTCGCCTCATCCGACCGCCAATTTGCAATGGTGGTGCGCGGCTCCCATGCATCCTCAACCTCAACCGTCGTGGTCAGTTTTAGTTGCACCTCGTCAAGGGCTGTGATCTCGAATTTCCATTCAATCTGTCGAGGTCCATCGGGGGTTTCTACTTTTTCAAAACTGCCTTTTATAATGACCGTGTCTCCACCCGTCGTACGGTCTATCGAGACCACCGATTGGGATGCACTTCCTTGAAGCTTGCTGTCCCGAATGTCAAAGAAACCCCGAGACTCACGGACGTCACTGCGACCGCACTCGAAGCTTAAAAATGGGGATCCGGCACACGTTTTCCACACGGTCCGCCCGCTGCTGGTAATCTCGAGGTAAGCCGCATCGGGTTGATCGGCTTCCCACCTCACGCAGAACGCGCCCACCTTCATTTGAACCGAGGGTAAACGTGACCGCAGGGACATCGTGGGCTCCAACACAGTGAGCGGTGATTGTCTCACACCACCGAGCGTTGCAATATACTCATAGGTAGATTAGATGTCCAGCCTCAAGACGGGGTTTTCAATGTCTTCCATCGCCATCACCAACACTCGCCGTCCTCTCGGAACCAGCGGGCTGTCGGTATTTCCAATCGCCTATGGACTGTGGCGGTTCGCCGGCACAGACGTTCGCACTGCCCGAGCAAAAATTGACGCCGCTCTCGAGGTCGGCATCGACTTGTTTGACCATGCCGACGTGTATGGATGCGACGGCGGAGGACAGTTTGGAGATGCAGAAGCACTCTTCGGCGAGGTCCTTGCCGAGGCACCAAGTCTGCGCGAACAGATGATCATTGCATCGAAAGGCGGCATTGTCCTCGGGGTCCCGTACGATTCCAGTGCAAGGTGGATTCGTACGGCCGTCGACGACTCTCTCCGACGGCTCAAGATTGATGTAATCGACCTGTACCAGATCCACCGTCCCGACTTTTTGGGACACCCTGCGGAGTTGGCCGAGGTCCTCACATCCCTGCGTGATGAAGGCAAAATCTGTGAGGTCGGGGTGTCCAACTACACGCCAAGCCAGTTCCGAGCCCTTCAAGCGCACCTCCCCTTCCCCATTGCAACCCACCAGCCCGAGTTCTCGTGCTGGCACCATGGGGCATTGAGGGACGGTGTTCTGGACCAGTGCATGGAGACCGGTACGACACCATTGGCGTGGAGTCCACTCGGCGGTGGCATCATCGGAATGACGAGGGACGAAGCCACCCAGCAGCCCAACGGCGCTCAACTGGCCACGCTGATCGACTGCCTCGACGCAATCGCGACGGCACAAGGCGTTACTCGTTCAGCGGTCGCATTAGCATGGGTTCTTGCGCATCCCGCTGGGATTATTCCAATCATCGGTACCCAGCGTCCGGAGCGTATTATTGCCAGCATTGAAGCGTTGAAGGTCGAGTTGACTCGCACCGATTGGAACGAAATACTGGTGGCCGCTCAGGGCGAGCCATTGCCCTAATCTCAGGAGATGTCATGAATGTAGAACCGATTGAAATTCCCGAGCAGCGAACCGTCGAAGGGCATCCGTTTCCACTGGTGCTTCGTCCCGAAAATCCGGCCAGCGACTTTGCCGAAACGCTGAGTTGGCTCAATGAAAACGGAGACGATCTCCGGGCCCAAATGCTAAAGACCGGAGCCATTCTTCTTCGAGACTTCCCGATCGAGACCCCAGATGATTTCGATGCGTTGATTCGCGCAGCGGGATTCAAGGGCATGCCGTACGTCGGCGGTGCCGCGCCGCGCAATGAAGTCGTAAAGGGACGGGTCTTGACCACCAATGAGTCGCCACCCAGCGAGCCGATTCCATTTCATCATGAGATGTCTCAGGTACCGAATCCGCCGGCCTACATCATGTTTTATTGCGACGTGCCTCCCGAGTCCGGAGGTGAAACGCCCATCGTTTTATCCAACCGCGTGTACAAGCGATTTCGCTCCATCAGCGTGGACTTTGCGGACAGACTGGAGGAAACGGGTGTTCGGTATGTACGCGTGATGCCCGGCGAAGATGACGACTCTTCACCCATCGGTCGGTCTTGGCGTTCGACGTTTCTCGTCGACCGCCGCGACGAAGCAGAGCAACGCATGCGAGACCTCGGGATGGAGTGGGAATGGCTGGACAACGATGAACTGTACACCGTCACTCGCGCACTGCCCGCCATACGCCTCGACCCCCGGAGCGGCCAAAAAGCCTTCTTCAATTCTGTGGTCGCCGCGTACACGGGCTGGACCGACTCGCGCAATGACCCAACCCGATCGGTACGCTGTGGCGACGACACACCGGTAAACGGTGATGTCCTGCTCCAAACCGCTGATGCCATGACGCAAGAGTGCGTCGCATTCAAATGGAAACGCGGAGACGTGTTGTTGATTGACAATGCCCTTGTCATGCACTCGCGCAGACCATTCTCCGGTCCTCGGCGAATCCTCGCGTCCATCGCACAAGGCTAAAGGTTTTCGGCGATCCATCCATCAAGATCGCTGGCGTCTTTTTTCCAGTTCTTGATCAGTTGCTTCGAGGCCCCGGATGAGGCGTCCCCGGTCGCCATTTCCATGGTCAACCAACTGGCGTGAACCCGACGCGTTCCATTGCCGTCTGGGAAATTGATTCCCACATAATATTGGTCATCAATGGTGAGACCGAGACGCGTACCGGTCGATACGTCGGTCAACCACCATCGCTGCAAGAATGCCCAACCCGCTGCCGTCTGAACCCATCGATACTGGATCCGTCGCTCGGCAGTAACCTCGCCCAAGAGGCCCCAGTCAGCCACCGAGTAGACGCGTCCCTCGGCCCACATGCAATCTCGATTTGCGATGCAATCCCGTCCCTCGTCGAACTCGCGATCGTAGGTGATGTACACATCCGGCATCATGCGTGCGAACGAATACTGCGTCAGGGCCTCCATCAGCGTGCAGGTCGGGTAGCGGCTTTCCGTAGCAAGGCTCACCCCTTCCAACCCACTGGTCTGATGGGCATGACCTTCCAAGTCCGCCACTGCGGAGTTCGACAAGTTCTGTATGGCAAGTCCCTCTTGGGCAGCGTCTAAATCGGCGCCGACCAGCCACTCATCAAGAAAGTCAATCGTATCGACGAGCTCGGTGGGGTCTTCATCTTCAAAATGAGAAAATACGTACGCAACCGCACTTTCATATTCCTTGGGCGCCTCATCAACCTTTGCACAGCCTATGCTGAGACCGGCGGCTGCCCACAATGGTATCGAACAACGGGACATGTTAAATCGAACCTCTACTTTGGCCATTGTAGCCGACTCCAACGCCACCCACTCGCCCTGACTTCTGGTTGTACCCATATCGACACATGCCGGGGCCCTAAAGGCCGTTTCCAACCAGAACAGTGGTCGCAATAAATCCACCAAAAATGAGCCACAACGCAAGCACAAATGCGAGTTTTAGCGGCTGCCAACCCACACCTCGAAACTTGCTCGCCACTGTATTGAGTCCGAGCGCAGTCATCGCCATGGTCAGCAAAAAGGCATCCACTTGAACAATCGTGTCCACCACCGCCGCACTGAGCACGCCAAAGGAGTTGAACCCGGCAACTGCGACAAATCCAACGGCAAACCAAGGAATCATGACTGTGTCCGACCGAGTTTGGCCCGCTCCACGGTTGAACAACCATCCAATCAGGATGAGTGCAGGAGCCAGCATCATTACCCGAGTCATCTTCACAATCACGGCAGGGCCGGCCGCAGCCGACCCCACAGCTTCGCTCGCTCCAACCACATGCGCCACCCCGTGAATTGTCGCTCCGGCGTACACACCAAAAACCTCTTCGGAGAGCGGAATCCATCCGGCTCGATACAGGAGGGGGTACAGAAACATCGCGGCGGTTCCGAAGATAACGACTGTGCCGATCGCAACCGCCGTTTTATGGGGCTCTGCCTTCACGATGGGCTCAGTCGCCACAATCGCGGCGGCACCACAAATGGCCGCTCCCGCTGACATGAGGAGAGCCGTGGACCGGTCAACTCCAAGCCAGCGAGTGCCCAGCGTGGTGCCCAATAGAAGGGTGCCGGCAACCATAATGCAATCGAGAACGAGTCCACCCAGCCCGACATCAGCGATTTGAGCAAAGGTGATGCGAAACCCGTAGAGCACAATGGCAATGCGCAGCACCTTCTTGGCTGAAAACGTGATTCCGGGCCCAAGGCTCGTTGGCAACACCGCTCCCGCACCATTTCCAATCAGGACTCCCACCGCGATGCCGATCACAATTGGACCAATCCGCAGGGCGGTAAAGAAATCTTGGGTCGCGATCCAAGAGGCGACGCTCGCCAAAACAGCCACCGCAATGAGTCCAGGCGCCACCCGTCGCGCTGCAGTCAGAGTCGAGTCCATGGTTCCCTCACCAAACAGGTGGGGGCGTATAGCGCATCTGGTTGCTGCTGCACCCAAAATATGAATACCTGCGGCGCCCCGCGGCTGACCGTTCGAGGGGTCTGACTTGAACGGTTCGGTGGAGTCTGAAAGGGACCGCTCCCAATTCGATGACAGCTGAGACGATACCTATTATCTACTGGCGAGTCGTTTTAGGGGGGAGCACATGACGCAGTGGACACGCCGGTCATTTCTTGAGACTGCGGCGAAGGCTGCACCTGCGGCAGCACTGCTCTCCTCCGGGTGCGCTACCCCATCGACACGACCCCGTGCACCAGCGAACGAGTCGTCCATCGACACCGCAGCGGATGCGGCCATCGACTCTGGCCTCGGTAGTCGAACCGACCACGAGGTTGCAGACACCGGCCCACAGCTTCCGAATCGATGGCCCAGTTCAATGACGGAGGCCGACCCCCGACCGCTCGACGTCAGGCTAAATGTCCTCAGTGGACAGCACCCAACCGATATGACGGGCCACGCGTTCGTGACCTACCCTCACCCCCCAGATGACGGCAGCCCGCAGTTTGTGGGAGATGGAATGACCATCCGCCTTGACTTCGAGACTGAGGGCACCGACTTGGTCCGGCGTGTTGCTCGAACACCGTGCTACTACGCAGACGTTGCGACTCGAGGGACCGATGATGAATTTCGCGCCGCAGGACTTGCACGAATGTCCAACACATTGGGGTCAAGAAACTCCCTCAACACCAACTTTTTGGTGATGGACGACCGCCTACTGATGGCCTTCGACGGCGGCCGTCCGTGGGAAATCGACCCGGTCACACTCGAACCCATCACGCCCGTCGGTGGGTTCGACGAGTGGACCAGCATGATGCCCGCTTGGGTCAACTGGCTCAGGCCATGGCCGTTTCCGATCGTACTCAGCTCGGCCCACCCGGTCCGTGACCCAGTTGATGGCGAGATGTACACCATCAACTTCGGGATGGGGGCCATCATTTTTCGCCCATTCACTCGTCTGGTCCGGTGGGACGGTAACGGTCGTCTGCAGTCATGGAATCTCGTCGACGCGTCGGGGACGAACGTTGAGATTGTTCAGTCGGCTCACCAAGTGGCGATCACAGAGGATTTTGTGGTCTTTGTGGATGTGTCATTGCGGGTGGAATGGGAGGCGATTTTGGGGCTCGACACCGAGCGGGCGCAGCTTCCAGACACCACAGTTTGGCTGGTCCCGCGACGCGATCTTCGATCGGATGTCGATACAGTCACCTGCCGCAAGGTCATAATACCGAGGGAAAGCACTCACTTTTTGGTCGATTACCTCAACCCTGAGGGTCAAATCACGCTCTACATCGCACACAACTGTGCCACTGACCCCTCGGAGTTTCTGACAGCCGACGACATCAACCCGGTCACGGGCTCCCGTGTTCGAAGCGACATGGTTGGGTTTCTCGCAAGCGGCACTGACGCCTGTGCAATGGGACGCTACGTCATTGATGCACAATCGAGCACAGTGATCGAATCGCGGTTGGTCTTCGATGACCTTCGATTGATGAATACCGCCGCTCTGTACACCCACAAGGGAATGGACGTGCGCGACGTCTATGAGCATGTCTATTGGCTGAGCCTTGGCTACAGCGAAGAACTTCGGATTCAACGCATGGACGACCTCTACGCCAGCTATCCCTACCGACGCATACCGATCTCGGAACTGCCGACGGAAACGATCCCTGGCACCCTGTACCGGGTTCACCAGCCCACCATGGAAATCATGGACACCTACGTGTTTCCTGCTGGCCGACTACCCATTTCTCCCCAGTTTGTGCCACGCATGGGTTCACAGAGCGACACCGACGGATACATCATTACTTGGGTGTGCAGCGATGATGAGACCACGGAGGGATCGTCGGGCGATGAACTCTGGATTTTCGATGCGGCCGACCTCAACCAAGGTCCGATCGCTCGACTGGGGCACCCCGACCTCAACATCCCTTTTACGCTCCACACCGCTTGGATGCCTCGTGTGGAACGCCGGACGGCCAACTACTCGGTACCCATTCGGGACGACATCGGAGAAGCTGTCAACCGGCAGTCAAACTCCATTCGGGCGATGTTCGAAAATGAGGTTTACCCTCACTTTACCTAACGTCACCCCAACGGCATGAGTCTTGGCACTGCACATTGAGCTTGCTCAACCATCACCGGTGTTTAGGTTCCTCGAACCTGTCCTTCCGCCGGTCCGTATGAGTAAGAAACAACGCCGACCTCGAACGCAAACCCACCGGCCCGAAGCCTCTACTGAGGTCAAACCGACGGCTGGCGGAAAGAGCAACGAAATGTTGCTGCAGCAGCTGTTTGAACGACAGAGGTCCCAGCCGGTTCAGTCCGCTCGGGCCGGGGGTATGTTCCAGGAGCTTCAATACCCAATTCTGCACGAACGACCCGGATCACAACCGGGCACGACTGAAAAATTTAATCTGAGTTTTCGGGACAAGTCCGGGTTCAACGGTTCCAGCAGCGAAGCCTTTTTGAACAAAGCAGGTAATGGGTCCAAATGGAACGGACTCCGGCTCGACCATGGACCGAATGCAAAATCGAATGGTCAGACAAATTGGCATTGGAATCAAAAAGGAGCCAAGAATGCGTTCGGGCGAGCCGACCACGCCGTCGCCAGCCCGATGACAGCGAAGGCTGCATCGGCCTTAAAGGCCGTTAAACCCGCCGCGCGCGGGGCAATGATTGTTGGCGCAGGAATGGATGCGTTTTCCATTGGCAAAGAAGCAAACCAAAGCATGCAGACCGGGGAATGGGACAACACCATTAATCGGACTGCCCATGTCGCTGGCGGCTGGGCTGGAGCCTACGCAGGCGCCAAGGGCTTGGGTGCCCTCGGCGCGGGACTCGGGAGTCTCGTGGCGCCGGGAATCGGCACAATGATTGGTGGGGCTCTGGGCGGATTCGTAGGCGGAATGGCCGGATACATGGGCGGTTCTTCACTTGCAGACTGGGCGACGGGCAACCTGTAGAGATTTGGTACTCCGGGATTGCACGCCCACACGTGCGCTTTTGGTTTGGCATGGATAGCTCCTGCGAGGCCCTGACTCACTGGAGGTACCATGACCGTTGTTTTCTTCGCGATGATGTCCTTGACGATTGCCTGCGGTGATGCAGACAAACTGGACGACTTCGAGGGCGACGAGCCCGGTGAGTGCACCGATGCTGCCGACAACGATCGCGACGGTTTGTTCGATTGCGATGACCCCGGTTGTGCCGGATCATCGATTTGCGACTCGGGGGAGGCCGATACCGATGCCGACACTGACGCCGATGCCGATGCCGATGCCGATGCCGACGGCGATGCCGATGCCGATGCCGATGCCGATGCCGATGCCGATGCCGATGGCGGTGGCGGTGGCGGTGGCGGTGGCGGTGCCTTGCCGCCGGTGCCAGACCAATCCGGCGTGGTGTACGTGGGCGACTATGTGGATGAATTTTTACGGTGGTACGACATGACGGGCGACCACCCGCGATTTGCGGGACAGCTTGACCTCGGCAACCCCGTCCACGATCTCGCCGCCGATCCAATCAATCATCTACTCGCTGTTGCAGTCGACTTAGACCGTCGGGTTTACCTTTACGAAGTTGACGAACCGGCAGGTGGCATCGACACGCCTTATCTGGCCAGCGAGATTAACTTTGAGCGGGCCCCATACTTGGTTCAAATCGACCCATACCATCACCGACTCTACGTCCACTCTGCATCCACCGAGGGCGGACGCGTTCATATCTTCGACATTGAGAACCCTGAGTCGCCCGTCACGCTATCGGTCACGGATACGACCATTTTTGGAAGCTGGTCCGTGGACCCGGTTCGTCAGATTCTATTCTTGTTCAATGGCGTTGACATTACCCTCGACGTCTTCGATGTGGGCAACGACACGATGGCGATGTTGCCGGGTTCCCCCATCGAACTCGAACGAGATTACCCCCAAGAGAATTCATGGCGGTTCCAAGCATTCAATGTCACAACGGACCCGTGGTCATCCCGCGTATTCGCAGGACGAACACAAGGAAATCTGTCCGAGTTGATCGCGTATGAATACGACGACTCGATTCCCGGTTCCGATACAACCTATGCCGACTGGGCCACCGCCGAGACCATGGTGAGCCTTCCCGATGCGATTGATCTCGATTTAGATCCGGGGGACCGACACGCTTCACTTCTTTTTGGCCATAACCCACTTCCGGACAAGGTATCCGGCCAAGTGATGCTGGTGGGGGCCGCTTACGACATCGCCAGCGCAAACGGTGGCCTCCTGTCCTTCGATGCCGACCTTGGACCGGCGGGTAACTGCAGCCATGCAGATGGGCCGTTCTGCTTCTTTTCCTATTGGTCTGACGGGGACCCAGCGTGGTCGCTGCCCACTGACGGGGCCGCCTGCATAGACCCGAACCGAAAGATCGCGATTGGGTCAACCATCACAGCCGAGAGCGAGGGTTCTGGCACGATACAGTTCTATGCCTATGACTCCGAAGGAAACCTCAGTCCACGTCTGAATGCGAGCGGACGAATGCCATCAGCGGGACCCTATCCCATGAGTATGGCCTGCCACTGAGGCCATGGCCTAGCCCGCGAACACGAATCTCAGGCAATCAACCGACGACAGTTGACACACCGGTGTTAATGTGTGTATATTGATATACACACATGAGGTTTTAATGCGGAGACTCGAGTTGCAACTGAGCAGCGCATCCGGCGTGCCATTTTACCGGCAGATCGTCGATCACATCGCCGACATGGTGCGCGCGGGAGCACTTTCGCCGGGATCCCGTCTTTCGTCCGTGCGTGAACTGGCGCTCCACCTGCAGGTTTCGCTCATCACAGTCCGGCGGGCCTATGCCGATCTCGAAGCGGCAGGGCTGCTGGTGCGAAAGCAAGGGCACGGAACCTTCGTGGCCGAGGATGTCGGACCGGCCGCCGCGAGACAGGCCCATGCCGATGCCCGTGCGGCAATCGAACACGCACTTGACCGCGCTTGGCAACTGGGGCTCGACAACGCCGACATTCACTCCATCATCACCGCCCACATCCAATCCAGAGGGGGTTCGCATGACTAATCCGCTTGTTCAACTCACCAATGTTAGCCGTACCCTCGGCACGTTCGAGCTCTATGTGCCTGAATGGTCGGTTTCGCCAGGACAGGTTGTTGGTCTGGTAGGCCCAAACGGAGCGGGAAAGACGTCCCTGCTGCGCCTGCTCGCGGGCATCGACACGCCCTCGTCCGGGACGGTTGCCGTCTTGGGTATGAATCCTGCAGCCGATTATGTTGCTGTCCGTAGCCGCTGTGCCTTCATGTCAGACGACCAGCCCGTCTTCACCATGCGCGTATCTCGACTGCTGAAGTTCATGTCCGGCTACTACCCGTCTTGGGATGCCACCCATGTCAATGAGCTCATGAAACGATTTGAGCTGAACCCGAATGCGAACTCCAACGCCTTGTCGCGCGGCCAAGGGAGCCGTTTGCGCTTGCTGATCGCGATGGCCTTTCGACCGGATGTGCTCTTGCTCGACGAACCGGGCTCCGGACTCGACTTGGCGGGTCGGCGGGAACTGCTCAAGAGCGTTGTTGAGATCGCGGGCAGCGGCAACCGGAGCGTGATCATCAGTTCCCATCAGTTGGGCGATATCGAACGCATCTGCGACCGACTATTGGTCCTCAATGAAGGGCGTATCCTGCGTGAAGGCTCTGCTGCGGACCTCGTGCAGGACGGCCAAACGCTTGAGGATGCGATGCTCACGTGGGGTGCAGCATGATTCGGACGCTGCAGATATGCGGCGTTCATGCATGGGTATCGATGCGACTCACCATGAGTCGTGGATACTGGCTTCCACGAATCAGCCTCGCACTGATCGCGGGCTACATGCTGTTCTTCTTCTCCCTTTACTATGAACCGAATGGCTGGGGGCCGGTTGCAACGAGCATCGTCGTTGGCGCATCCTGCATATCGCTGTGTCGGTCTGATCTCAGCAGCCGCCAACTTCCCCTGCCCCTGCCTCTAGGCCACATCACAACCGTCGGCGTGCTCGTTCAGGTACTGCTGTGTGTGATCATCGCGTTCGGGTACATGCTCGCCGATGTCGCCACTGCGTACACCATCATGTTTGGCCTCGACGGTGTCTCCATCTGGAAACAGCCCATTCCAGGATTGCTTACCCCAACGGAGCTTGCCGCAATGGGCATCATGGTATT
>DEBL01000405.1 GCA_002348535.1 Deltaproteobacteria bacterium UBA2957
GGGGGAGCCCGGTTCGGATCTCGACCGAGCATCATGTGCTTTACCACAATTCCGCAGTCGTCCTCTTTGACGCCCGCCCGCACCATCGCGTCCGCGAGAGCATCTTCTGCTTGCGTGCGGTTTGAGATTAGAGATTGAGCCCGTTGACGCAGCCAACCACTCGCGAGCGTAAAGCCCATCGGGTCTTCAACGAGGATGCCGTCTTCGACCCAAGGGGTCGGGTCGATATGGAGCAGATGAAGGACTTCCCTTGGCAGCGGCCGCGCGCTCAACCCCAGCACTGCAAGGCGGGCTGGAAACGGTGGACGAGTCCCGCCTCGGCGCGCGGCCAAACGGTCAAGCCCGTGGCTGCGCGCCATTTGTGGAGTGCATCCATCGATGGGATCGAGGCTTCCATCCGGTGTCAGTGAGGCCGCGACTTCAGTGGCCTCTGGGCTGGTGAGTGAGGGCAGCGTTATCCGTACAGCGCGGTCGGTGTCTTCGAGGTGTTGAACGAGCTTGCGGGCTCGCGGTGTTGCCCACCTAGGCTCCATTACACCCATCACCGCGAGTCGGTCGGGTGGCTGCAGCAGGACCATCTGAAGTACGCGGGCACTTAGGCTATCGATCGCATCGATGCGTTCAAAGACAACCATCAGGACAACAGACTCGACGGAGCGTTGAATCGTGTGGGCCGCTGCGGCCGCAACTTCCGTCATGGTTGGCGCATTTGCGGAGGTGCTGGAGTTGGGAAGGGGCAGGGATGGCCACATGGAGATTAGGGTGGTGGCATCGGGTCCAGCGGCAGCCACACGCCACTCGGGGTCCGCATGCGTGGCAAAAATCTCAGACAAAATCTGAAACACCGCACCGCCGGAGATGTGGGGCCGGCAGACTCCTGTTACGCGCGGGGTTCCGTACAAGAGGGCTCGGCGCTGCACTTGGTCGAGCAATCGCCGGCGTCCGGTGCCGACATGCCCTTCAAGGATCATCATGCGCGACTCTTTGGGTTCAAATGCGCGGAAGACCTTCGCCATGGATTCAGTTCGACCAATGAACTTCGGAGGGTGTGGCCAATCGGATTGCAGGTGGCCCGTGACGATCTTTCGCATCATCGCTGCCGCTTCCGGGGCAGTCGGCCTTCGGTGAGGGTCAAGGCACAGCATACGGTCGATGGCGGAAGACAGATCCCGAGGGATGCGCGGGTCCTGAATCACCATGGGCGTGATGGGCTGAAGGCACATCCGTCCCAACCATTCCTCTTGCTTTTGCGGTCGCGGTCTGGGGCCAAGGATGGCCTCATACAGAACGAGTCCCGCACTAAAGATGTCCGATTGCCGCGTCAGCGGAAGACCTGTGGTCTGCTCGGGAGACATGAAGGCGACGGTTCCGACCAAGCGCCCAGCGCGTGTCATTGTGTCGCCACGCTCGACCAGCCTCACGAGTCCGAAATCTAAAATGTGGGTATCGTGGTGGTCACTGACCAAGATATTGGACGGTTTGATGTCCCGGTGGATGAAGTTCATTCGATGAATTCCTGCCAGCACATCAAACAGTCGCGCGCCCACGTCGATGGCTTTAGCGACTCGCTTGTGAATGTCTCCAACGTTCTGAATGGCACGATGAATCGGCACTCCCTCGATTTGGTCCATGACAAACCAAATCAACTGGTCGGTTGTACCGGCATCGTAGACGCGGGCGACGCCCGGAAGGGCGATGACCCGAAGACGCTCAAATTCGCGAATGAAGCGCTGGTCGCGCTGCTCGTTGGTTCGGTGAGCCACTTTGATTGCTAGGGGCCCCATCTTGGGGTTGTCGATGCGAGTCGCTTGGTGGACGACTGCGATGCCACCCCGACCCAGTTCGGGGCCAACACGGTAGGGCCCGATCACGTCACCGGGTTCGATCGCAGGAAGGCTTCGCATGGACCCGGATCTTATCGTGAAACGCGACCCAAGTGGTGCGAATGAAAAAGGGGAGCCCCGAACGGGGCTCCCCTTAAGATTCTGCGGCGCGGTCGTTATTGACCGGCGGCTTCCTTCGCGGCTTCCTCAGCAGCTTCACCCGCAGCTTCCACTGCATCACCCGCAGCTTCCGTTGCGTTGGCTGACGCTTCCTTTGCAGACTTCGCGACTTCAGCGGATGTCTCGTTGACTGCAGAGATAAGTGCAGATGCGTTCTTGGTTACTTTTCCAAGTTGCGCGACGTTGCTGGCAATCGCCTTCGTCTTCTTTCCCTTAGCGAGGATGTTTCCAGTGAGCTTTACACCTTTGGCCTCGTTGATGATGGCCTTGATGTCGTCTGGGATGGACTTAAGGTCGGTCGCCAGTGCAGTCAGGTCCGTCTCAGCACCCTTGAGCACAGTGGGGTTGTTGGACGCGTCAGCCACCTTGGCTTTGATCTCATCCAACGTTTTCTTACCGTTGATCAGTTTGTTGTTCAGGGTGTCAGCTTTGCCAAATGCGTTGTCTGCGGCTTCTTCACCCACCTTGGCGATGTTCAGCGCGTCTTCGCCAGCAAAGGCGTTGGTGGTGGTGAGAGAGAATGTCAGCGCAAGTGCCGCGATGGCTTTAACGAAAGTGCTCATTTGGTCGTCTCCTATGGTTGAGCGGTGAGTTCGTTCAGGCGCGGATTGTAAGGCGCCAAAACGGCTCGCGAGGACTGTACAGGAAGCGATCTGCAATGGGGCGATTATTTGCGTTCAGGGTCAGATTCGGTGTGATCGAGATCCAGTAAACCGTCCACGACTTGCAGCACGGCTTTGTAAGAACCGAACGGCGGGTAGATATATGCCCCATTTATCCGGGGGTGATGCCGAAGTGTGGCGAGTGTTTCGTGCGCGATCTGAATTCCGATTTTTCGCTGCTCTTCCTTGCTTGGGGCGGCGTGAATGGCGCGTCGAACCGTTTCAGGAATCTGCATGCCCGGAACTTCGTTGTGCAAAAAGTCGGCATTCCGGGCAGAGACGAGAGGCATGATGCCCACCATGAAAGGCACATCGGACCAATGGCTGGTCTTGTCCAGAAACACATCAAGCACAGTGAGGTCGAAGACGGGC
>DEBL01000390.1:0-8818 GCA_002348535.1 Deltaproteobacteria bacterium UBA2957
GCGATCAAGCTTCCGAGTCCGAACGCATTCATTTCTGGAAGAGAAATCCCCACCACGGGTCGGCCGACCTCGCTCAGGGCGTCCCCGGTTCCAGCTAGTAGCGCAAACTGCACATCTGCAGCGATACGGACAACCGTTGAAGCGGGAGCGGCAACATCGATGAGGTGCACCTGCACCCCGGTGGGTCCGTCGCGAAGTTGCTGCACGATTGCGTGCTGATCGGCACTGCCTTTGTTTCCAAATACGGTCAATCCCGAATGGATTGTTGCCCCAGACCGAGTGTTGGCTTTGCCAAGTGACTCCATGATCAACTGCTGGAGGTAGCGGGTGAGGTGCCGCAGACGGTTGGTGTACGGCATTACACACAGCTCTCGACAATCGGGATGGGTCCACAAGAGGGCAAGGTGGGCCGCTGGGTTGGCCGGCGCAGCCGAACGGTTCCATTCGTCCATACGGGCCGATCCGGCCAGAAATTGGTCGACGTCGATACCCAACAGGTGCATGGGAACAAGCCCCACCGCCGAGCACACACTCGTACGGCCGCCCACCCAGTCGAACATCGGAAATACGGCCTTCCAGTTTCGGGCGCGTTCAGCGAGTTTGGAGCCTGGAATGGTCACTGCGATGGCGCGTTCGGAGAAGGGAACTCCGGCGCGTTCGAAATGCCGCTCCACGGCATCGGTCGCGATGCTGGTCTCGATGGTTGATCCGCTTTTGGACGCCACAATGACCAAGGTCGATGCAGGGTCAAGGCGAGCCAGAAGTTCTTCGATGGCGTAGGGATCGACCGTGTCGAGGACCTCGAAAGCTGGCGCATTCGGAACACTCAAGGCATCGTGCACTAATTCGGGTCCGAGCGCTGATCCCCCGACGCCGATTTGCACCAAGGTGCGAAAAGGACCGGGGTCAAAGGTCCGTATTTGTTCGAGCGTCGCCTCGATTTGCGCCCGGGTTTCGGCGTCGGGTGCGCGCGTGCTGTCGCGGAGCCAATAGTGGCCCACCATGCGCCCCTCGTCGGCGTTTGCGATGGCACCAGCATCCAGCCGCTCGAGGGCCGCGAGCGCTGAAGAGACGTCGCCATGGATGGGGGCACGATGCAAGTCAATCACGATGCCGGATTCGGCATCGCGCAAGATGGGGGAAGCCATGGCGTGTTCTCCGTAGCGACTGGCAGGGTGGGCTCAGCCGAGTTCGACGATTCCGTTCGCAATAACGACCTTGCCGCGCTCGTCGCGGACGATGAAATTCGAACCCGTTTCAGTTTGCCACCCTTGAGTGGTCAGTTCTGCGCTGTTGAACACGGGACTCGCGAAGCGCACACCGAGGCGTTTGAGTCGACGAGGGTCGCCGTCGGCCAGCGTGTCGACCACACTCTTTCCGCTCATGGCCATCGTGCAGAGCCCGTGAAGGATGACGTCGGGGAGTCCGGCGGCCTTGGCGGTGTCTGGATCGACGTGAATGGGGTTGTCATCCAACGAGGCCTTGGCGTAGCGATACGATTGGTCGTCATCGACGCGAAACTGAACCTCATAGTCGGGCGCAGGCGGCTCGGGCGAGGCCGGTTTCTGTGCGGCCTCTTTGGCCTTTCCATCGGATGGCTTCTTTTTCGCACGGATGAAATACGAGGTCTTGGCCTCCACAGCGGCCTCGCCATCGACGAATCCATAAATTTTCGATGTGACCAGCAACCCGGAGGACTTTTCGTCAACGCTGATCAACTCGCCGCGAACCTGCATCAGATCCCAAGCCTTCAGCGGCCGGTGGAATGTCGCGTCGTGTTCGCCATGCACCAACCGGAGCATATCGAGGTCGAGTTCCGGATCCGCCGCGATCTGAAACATGCACTCCTTGAACATCCGAGTGTGAAGCATGTGCGGGGCAATGCCGCCTTCACCTTCGTAGGCAGGGTTGGCATCGTTGGTCGCCGCTGCGTACGAGGTGATGTGCTCGGGCTTCACGAGGAAATGTCCGCCATCGTAGCGTTTCCCGACGGGCCATGCCTTTGGCCCTGCGTCCTTGGTGGTTTCCGTTGCCTTTGCCTCTGACTTGAGGCCGGCCGCCTCGCCGACGGCATCGAAGTTGAACGCGATGCCCATCTTCATCAAGTCGCCAAAATCATCCGCGGAAGCCTTGCCCGTCATGAATGCTTTTTGGGGATCGAGCTCCCCCTTGAACATTGCAATCAGCACATCCTCAGGGATTTTAATGGTGGAGGTTGGCGTTCCTTCAAGCCCGACGGCCGTGGTGCAGACACCGTCCTCGATTTTGAGAGTCTGGTCGGTTCCTCCCTTGACCACCCAGTGCATCACGCCGTTCCAGCTGGGGGCCGCAGCTGGGTCGAATCCGGCGGGGAAGTGCTCGAAGATCGACGTGACGAGGTCGACGTCGTTGCCCAGGGCGTCAGCGACGGCTTGGAAGTCGAAGGCCATGGCCATCTTCATGAGGTCTCCCATGTTGTCGGCGGTGGCTTTGCCGGTCATGAAGACTTTTTGGGCGTCCATTTCGCCGCGAAGCAGCGCCAACAAGATGTCCGCCGGAATTTTCACGGTGCAGGTGGCTGTGCCGGTTAGCCCGGTGCTGACGGTGCAGGTGTCCCCGTCCACGATCACGGTCTGGTCGGCACCGCCCTTGACGGCCCACTGGATGTTGGCGGACCAGCCCGGAACCGCTCCTGCCTTGAAGCCCGCTCCGATGTGGGCGAACGCGGCTGTCACTTCGTCACCGCTGGCACCGGACGGTGCTGCTTCTTCGAATGCGGAGATGGCGGGAAGCTGTTCGGCGATCTCTTGGGGTGTCCAGAGGTCGTTGCCCTCTTTTTCAACGCCATCGTTGGTGTGCACTTCATACAGATGCAGTCGTTGTCCCTGAACGCCAAACGTTTTGCCAGTCACCCCCTTGGAGAGGTCAGAGCAAAGGTACACAACGATCGGGCTGATCTGAGCCGCCGTCCACGCATCATCGACCATGTCAATGGCATCGGTCATTCGGGTCTTGGCGACGGGCGCGATGCAGTTGGAGCCCACGCCGGCTTTGCGCAGTTCCATGGACAAGACCCGGGTGAACCCGTAGATTCCGGCCTTGGCGGCGCCGTAATTTGACTGCCCAAAGTTTCCGATCATTCCGCTCATGCTTGTCGTGTTGACGATGGCTGCATGTCCGTGTTTGGTTGCGGCCTCGGTCAGCGCAGGAAGTGCGGCTTTGCAGACGTTCTTGGTGCCGTTCAAGTGCACATCGAGGACCGCATTCCACTGGGAGTCGTCCATCTTTTTGAACGTGATGTCGCGAAGGATGCCCGCATTGTTTACGACTGCGTCAAGGCGACCCCACGCTTCGATTGCCGAGGCGACCATTCGGTCGGTGCCAGCACCATCGGTGACCGAGTCGAAGTTGGCAATGGCTTCGCCACCCGCGTCGGTAATCTCCTTGGCGACTTTTGCGGCTGCGGCGTCGTCGGAACCCTCGCCATGCAGTGTGCCGCCGAGATCGTTGACGACGACTTTTGCGCCTTCCGCGGCGAGGGCTAGCGCATGGCAGCGTCCAATGCCATTTCCAGCGCCGGTGATCAAAATAACCTTTCCATCCAACAGACCCATTGAGTCCCTCCAATCTGTGCTGAACCTGTCTTTAAGTTGGCTGTGACCCCGTCGCCAGCGAATAATGAATGGCCATTCAGTTTATCTGCGGTGGCCATCTGGGGGGTGGAGCCGATAGAATCCTTGTGAACCCGATCTTCAGAGGTCCATCTCGTGCGAATCGCAATCGTCACCCGGGGAGATATCTTTCCGACCGACCATGGGGCAGCGGTGAAGATTGTACGGACGGCGGAGGCGCTGTCGCGAGAGGGTGAACCCTGCTTTGTCGTCACCGATGACCGTGATTGCTACTACCGATTCGAGCGGGGTGTGTGCACAAGAGTCTCGTACCCGCCGCGGGTGCGCGCGGCGGAAGAGTGGCCATTTGTTGCACGCTCCGGGCGCTGGGTGGAGCAGCTCTTGGGCCGCCTCGGATACCCCATTGAGGAACATTTCCTGTACCGGCCGCTTCTCGATCCGGCGTGGTGGATGCGGGTGGTTGCGGTCGGAGAGATCGAGTCCATTGATGTGTTTCAGGCCGAGTTTCCTGGGTACGGAGTGCCTGCATGGTTGGCCGCCCGTTTCATGGCGATTGATCGCCCGGATGCGGCACCAAAATGCAGCCTCGTGCAACACAACGTGGAATGGGACAGGTTGGCGGAATTTGGCCATTCCGTCCATGCCATTCGCCCCATCGAGCAGTGGGTAGTGGATCGGATGGATCATGTCATTGCCGTAAGCCTTGACGACAAACAGCGGATGGTGGACGCAGGGGCACTGGCTGAAAAAATTTCCGTGATTCCGCACGGTGTAGAGGTTGACCGCTTCCGCCGAGGCCGACCCCGGGAAGTTCGGGCAGCGCTGGGCATTGACCGGCTCGCCCCTGTTTTGTTCTTCCATGGCACGCTTCACTATTGGCCCAACACAGAGGCTGTGCGATTCATCGTCGAGTCGCTTCTCCCTCGGTTGACCCGAACGGTACCGGGACTGCGGGTCATCATTGCAGGCCAAAACCCCCCGGCCTACTACGAACACCCTGCAGTCATCACGCCCGGGTCAGTGGACACCTTGGAGGACTACATTGCCGCCGCCGACGTCTGCATCTGCCCCATATTTTCTGGCGGCGGTACGCGGATGAAGTTGCTGGAATACATGGCGGCTGGCGCTCCGATCGTGTCGACAACTAAGGGTGCTGAAGGCATCCAATACGTCGCAGGGCGAGAAATGATGATTGCCGATGACGCAGAAAGCATGGCCGATGAAATCATCGGGCTGCTGATGGATCCGGTGGCGCGAGAGGAGTTGGGGCGGCACGCTCAAGCCTTCGCCACGGCATATGACTGGTCGGCGGTAGCGAAAGCCAGCATCGAGGTGTACAGCGGTCATGGCCGTGGAGAGGATTGGAATCGGCGCTTTCAAGAATCGATTCAGCCGGTGGTGGATGCGCATCTCCCGGTCAGTCGCGCGGAGAGCAAGCCCCGCACAATGCTGTTGCTGATCAACCGAGGATGCAACCTGCGCTGCACCTTCTGCGATCTTTGGGAAAACTACCAAGAAATGAATGTGGAGACCCAACTGCTCCCGCTGCTCGATGAAGCCGTCGCAATTGGGACCAAGACCCTTGTGATCACGGGCGGCGAGCCCTTCATTCACGCTGACCTGTTCGTTGCGGTTCGGGCTGCCAAGGCGAGGGGACTGAGCGTGAACATCACCACCAATGGTACCTTAGTGGAGAAGCGATGGGATGAAATGGTGGCGAGCGGCGTCGACTCGCTGAGTTTCTCGCTGGATGGCATGGCGGAGACCCACGATACGATTCGAGGCAAAAAAGGCTCATGGCAGCGCACCCTCGACGGGTTGACTCGAGTTCGACGCGAGGCGCCGCAGATCGCCACAAGCGTCTACTGCGTGGTGACCAACAAAAACGTGTCTGAACTGACTGAGGTCCGAGAACTGGCGTGCTCCTTGGGGGCTAAGTTCGACTTTTGGCCTGTCAGTGGGGCGCCCGAGTTGTACCTGACAACCCCGGCTCAACGGCAGCAGTGGCTGGATGCCGTTGAGCAGATTGCGGACACCGATCGGGAGGTGGCTGCCCGGTCCGCGTACTACCAGCACGGCCTGAACTACCACGCCGGTGAGGGTGGCCATAATCGATGTCTCGGTCTCATTGACCAGTACGGCGTAACCTTTGAGGGAGACTTCATTCCGTGTTGTGTCTGGGGCGAGGACGAACTGGTGGTCGGCAATGTGTTCCAGACTCCACTGCGGGACCTTTGGGCATCGGAGCGCGTGCAGTCGGAGCGCGAGCGAATGTACCGAGACGGATGCAGCGTAGGCTGCTACAACCACTCTCTGTACGAGTTTGAGGTTGCAACCGGAGCGTCGTTCCGAGTGGAGTAGTCAATGCTGTGGATTGAGGCAGAGTTCAAGGGAAAAACCGTTTGGGCTCAGGTCCACGATGAGGGGAACTTGGTGGTCGAGAGCGGGCGGGTACCAATTCGCTATTCAGACAAACCGGGGGCCAAGGTGTACCGCGCCGGACAGGGCAACATTCAGCGCCGTCCCGGTACCCCAGTCGCACTTCCCGATGGCGTGTCGGCTGACGCCAGCGGCGCCAAGGGCCGATCGGGTGGCTCAGGCTTTGGTTCCGCCGGCAAGCGCACTCAAGCCCAAGCGGCGGCCGCGCGCGACTCCGCAGCACGCTTGTTGGAGACCTTTGCTCCCACCAGCGCCGTCTGCTTCACCGACGGCGCCTGCAAGGGAAATCCCGGTCCAGCCGGATCGGGGGCCGTCGTCAAGCTTCCCAATGGCGCGGTCCATGAACGCTCGCTGTCGCTTGGCATAGCCACCAACAATGTGGGGGAATTGGCGGCGATTGGTCTCGCTCTTGACGTGCTTGATGAAACCGGATTCCCGTCCGACCGGCGCGCAGAGATCTGCACGGATTCTAAATACGTTTTTGGGCTGTTGGAGTTGGGATGGAAAGCCAAGTCGAATGCCGACCTTGTTGCAACGCTACGGGATCGCATTGGCGACCGAAATGTGCGCCTGCACTGGGTCGCGGGGCACGTCGGCGTCGCGGAGAACGAGCGGGCAGATGAACTGGCCAATGAAGGTGTCGCGCAGAGCATTCGCGGCTAATGACCAAACGAGGGTTGCGACCATGAGCCAAGAATCCCCATCCACACTGCCACTGTCGGGCCGGCCCTACCGGGAGCTGACTTGGGCGGCTGTTGTGTTTGGTGTGCTCATCGGCGCCGTGATGACCTCGGCTTTCACCTATGTGGCCCTGAAATTGGGGTTCACGCTGAGCGGTTCAACGGTTGCGGCCATTCTCGGTTTTGCCGTGCTGCGCGGTGTGTTGAGAAAAGGCTCCATTATCGAGAACAACATCAACCAAACGGTGGCATCGGGGGTGAATACGGCAAGTGCCGGCGTGGCATTTACGCTGCCGGCCTTGTACATCATGGGCGAGGACTTCAACGTCTGGTCTGTGATCGTCGCCGCGGTGGCGGGTGCCTTTCTCGGCATGGTGGTCATCATCCCGCTGCGGAAGCAGATGATTGAGTTTGAGCGTCTTCGATTCCCCAGCGGCATTGCCGTCGCGAGTTTGCTGCGCAGCCCCGGAGCGGGGGCACGGCAGGCCAAGCTGCTGGTAGGGGGATTCGCCATTAGCGCGGCCATTCACCTCGCGACGGGAATGCAGGTGATTCCCGATGAGCTCAATTTCGGCGCTTGGTTCGGGCTTCCGGCGTGGGTGTCGTTGTCGATTGCCATCTCCTTTGCAAGCCTCGGGGCGGGGCTGTTGTCCGGTCGAGGTGGACTGCCTTTTGTGTTTGGCGGGATGCTTGCTTGGTGGCTGATCGCTCCGGTGGCCGTGCTCGCGGGCTTGGTCCCTACGGTGGGCGATATGGTCACCGTCAAGGCCCACACTGGCTACGATGACTGGGTCACATGGGACGTGCTCTACGGGCAAATGCTTCGTCCCCTTGGAATCGGCGTTCTTATTGGGGGCGCACTGTCGGGGGTTGTGGCCAGCTTTCCGGCGTTGAAGAGTGCGATCGTCAGCTTAAGCAGCGCATCGAAAACCGGTGCCGGTGGATCGGATGAGCTGCCGATTCATGTGCTCACGGGCGGGGTTGGTGTGGCATTCCTCGTGCTGTTTGGTGCCGCCATGATGGCCGACCCCACCCTCGGTCTCGGTCGGCAGCTTCTCATCGCCGTTGTGGGTACGATCTGGCTTGCATTGGCCGGGCTCATCGTTGCCCAAGCCACCGGGATGACCGACATTTCCCCAATGTCAGGAATGTCGCTGATTGGAGTCACCCTGATGTTCTTCCTTTCGGGTGGCAATGTTGTGCCGGCCATCATTTTGGGTGTTGCGGTCTGCATCGGGATCGGCCAGTGTGCAGACATGATGGGCGATCTCAAAAGCGGCCATCTCATCGGTGCCAAGCCCAAGAAGCAACAACTGGCCCAACTTCTGGTGTGTTGGGTCGGTGTTCCGGTCGCCGTGGGTACCATTGTGCTTCTGTGGGGCGATGGCGGAGGCTTCGGACCCGGAAACGCTGAATTGTCTGCGCCCCAAGGAACAGCCTTGGCGGCCATTATGGAGAGCCTTCAAGCGGGCGCCGCCCCGCTCGACAAGTATGTCGCTGGCGGTGCGATCGGACTAGGCTTGGGCCTTCATCCAGTCGGCGGGCTGGGTGTGCTCATCGGGCTCGCCATGTACCTCCCTTTCAACATCACGGTCACCTACGGTATCGGGTGTGCCGCAAACCTCTGGCTCACTCGGTTGCGTGGTGAGCGATGGATTGGTGACACGGCGGTTCCGGTCGCTGCGGGCTTCATTATTGGCGAAGCGCTGACCAGCCTCGGCGTCGTGCTTTACCAGCTGGCGTCCAGTTGAGGAGAACACCATGAATCAACGCCTTGGTTTGATCTCGCTGATCATCGGAATCGGGTTGACGGCGGGCTTCGGGTCGAAGTTGAGCCCCGAGGTTCGCGCTGCTTTGGTGGATGACGGCCAACAGGTGATGGCTCAAAATGCGGTCGATGATCGGTTTGCCCAGTACTGCGCCACCCGGTTGAATGAGGGAGCGGGCGACGGAGACGGCTGCGGCGACTCGCCCAGCTTGGGGGACACTCCGGAGGTGGTGTTGGGGCAATTGATGGCCACCTCGGAGATCTTGAACATTAAGGCCACTCAAGCGCGTGTGGAGTACCGGCTTGCTCTGAAGCGGCTG
>DEBL01000390.1:9157-16689 GCA_002348535.1 Deltaproteobacteria bacterium UBA2957
TGGATTTGCAGCGAACCAGTGGCTCACAGAACACACAGGGCCCCCTCGCGCGACTCCGCGCATGGTTTTCGGTGGGTGGCGGCGGATTCTTAGCGGGCTGGCTATTGCTGCTCGTCGGTGGATGGATGTGTCGGAGAGCGGTCGACTCCACGGCGGTGGCACCGGCGTCTGACGACGATGCAATCGACTTTGGGACATTGCTCGGGAAGGTCCATGATTCCGTCGCGGCACTGCACACCCAGATGCTCACAATCTCTGCCCCTTCCGTGGCGGACGCTGAAGAGTGCAAGCGTCGCCTCGAGGCCATTCAGGTGGATGCGCTCGCTCGTTTGTGCGGATCCGGGCCGCGTGTCCACGCCCGCCATGGGATCCAAGGCATGGCGGCACTGTTCTCCCCGCTCAGTGCGGGCGAGCGGAAGCTGAATCGGGCATGGGCTGCGTTGGTGGACCGGCACTGGCCCGAGGCCGTTCGGAGCATTGGGGAGGCAGAGCAGGACCTTAGTGAAACGCGGGGCGCGCTCGACGCCCTGCTGTGATCACTTCGCAACGTCGATGTTGTCGATCCAGCTGCGGACCATCCCGATCCGATAAGGATCGATGCTTCCGCTCGGCGGCATGACGGTTCCTTCGATGTCTGAGGACCCTTCCATCTTCTTGATGAGGTAGCTGGTCCCCGAGCTGCCGGGTTCGATCAGTGAGCGGGTAATCAATACGGTGGATTTTTTATCCAACCACTCCGCTTCGGTCTGACCGTCGAAGATTCGCAGGTAGCCTGCGCCCGATCCGTGGCACGAGTCGAATCCGCAGCTGGGGATTAGGACCTCAGTCATCGCCTCATCAAAACTGACGGGCGGGCCGTTGTACCCAACAGGGTCGGCCCTTGAACCCGCATCACTTCCCGTGTCCCCAGCCTTTTCTGCGCATCCACACAGCGCGGACAGCGCGATGACGGTCGCTGTCAAGCTGCCGAGCGGCGACGTGGCTGAACGCGGGGTGCTCACGGGCTCTCCAACACGCAGGTGGTTGACGGAGTCAAGTGGGTCCAGTTCAGTGTACCTGCTTGCGTGCGATTGTTCTGGAAATGCTGTGGTTCCGTGTGGCTCCCGCTCATCGGCGGAGCCGCCACCCGGCGATGTTCTTTGTGAACTCGGCGACCGTGCGAGCAGTGACCTTGCTCGTCCCGTGCCTGCGACGTTCCATCGCGACGGGGTGATCGGCGATCACAAAGCCTTCCTGTTCTGCAGCGAGGATCAACTCCGCATCCAAAAACCAGTCAACGGCTGTGGGCTCGATGGCCAGAAAGACGTCGCGTGTCATGAGCTTGGGGCACCCATTGATGTCACGGGTGTTGGACCCGAGGAGGCGCATGAGCGTTCCATACCCAGCCGAAATTACCTTGCGCCACGGGCCGTCTTGGCGTTTCGTGCGGACGGTCTTCGCCACGTCGGCCCCGGCCTGTATGGCTTCAAACAGAGGCACCAATGCGGTGGCAGCAACCTGGCCATCTCCCCACGCCCATCCGACAACATCGGGGAACCCATCTTTCTCGAGGTGAGCGAGCCCGGTCAAGATGCCGCCCCCGTACCCCACGTTTTCCCTGAGGTGTATGGCTTCGATTACGCCGGGTATTGCGATGGAGTCAATCGCGTCTCGGGTGCCGTCATCGCTACCATTGTTGACCAACACGATGGTGTGTTCGATGTCGCCCGCCTCCAGCACGGCGTGCATCGAAGCGACGACCTCGGTGATGGAATCGGCTTCGTTTAGCAGCGGTATGGACAATCCAAGGCGCATTAAAACAGGGTCTGTTGTCGGAGATTTTCTATGGTGCCCCACCGTGTTCGAACGCATGGAGGAAAGGGCTCTCCTCGGCGTATGAAGTCTTGAAGCCAAGCCCGGGTGACCGGGTCAGACGGGTAACCCGAGCCCACCGGCCCGAGCGCAGCGATGGCCTCGTCGCGACGCAGTTTAGCGAAAATACTTGCGGCGCCACAAATGGGGAATGTTGCATCGGCCTTTGGTTGGACGATCATGGTGGGGACCCGTCCGCCCAGCTGGAGCACGCGTCGACTCAGGCGGTTTTCGAAGGCGGAAATCCCCTTTGGGTTGCACGGGGCATCAATGATGACGGTGTCGGGCATCGTCTCTGCGATCAGGATGGCGAAGGCATCTTCTTCCAGTGAATTGATGTTGCCGGCATCGATCGCCGCGGGGCTGATTTCGCGAATTGAGGCGTAGCCGAGACCGTCCAGCGCGGCGCGAACGGCGATGCGTCGCCGGTGGCTCAAGCGCTTGGAGTCATCGGCGCCGGCGTCCCGAATTCGTGCCTCATCGTCGGAGTCCGCGAGGAAACCACCCACCACCAACGGGCCCAGCACACAGCCGCGCCCGGCTTCGTCTAATCCGAGGATCTTCATAGAGGCGGATTAGCCTTCCGAGTGTTTGCGGTCGAATCGGTGGCGGGAGAGCCAGGAAAGAGGGAACGCAAATCCGTCGAGAAGACAGGCGAAGTCGCTTGCGATGGGATAGATATAGACTGCCATTTTAGAGACCCGATCGTGATAGGCGTCAAAATCCAGTGTTTTCCACTGTTTTTAGGGGCTGGCACGTTCGGCGACACAGCGACTTGGAGGAAGCCTTTATGGGCATCCACAACATTCGAAAGGGCCTCGACTTACCCATCACCGGATCGCCCCAGCAAGAAATCCATGATGGTGTCGCTGTGGGCCGGGTTGCATTGATGGCTGCCGACTACCCCTACATGAAGCCGAAGATGTTGGTGCGCGAAGGCGATGGGGTGAAGATCGGTCAACCCTTGTTCGATGACCGGAAGGCCGCAGCGGTTCGCTTTACGGCGCCGGCCGCAGGGGTGGTTGCGGCTGTAAACCGTGGCGCACGGCGTGCGCTGGTGTCGGTTGTTATCGATGTCGACGAAACGGGCGGTGCAGACGACCACCAGTCCTTCGAACACTACGACCCCAGCGCGGCGCTGGATTCCAAGCGTGTCCGGGACCTCCTCTTTGAGTCCGGGCTCTGGACCGCACTCCGCGCTCGGCCCCACGACCGAGTTCCATCGGCCGATGAAGAATGCTCCAGCATTTTCGTCACCGCCATTGATACACGCCCCCTCGCTGCAGACCCTGTGGTCGCACTTCAGGGGCGAGGCGAAGATTTTGTTGCGGGTCTCGCGGCCCTTGAGCACCTGACGGATGGACCCATACGGTTGTGCAAGCAAGCCGGCGCGGCGATTGCTCACGGCGAATCCCCGAGGGTGGAAGTGGCAGAGTTTCAGGGCAAGCACCCCGCGGGCCTCGTGGGGACTCACATTCACGCCCTCGACCCGGTGAGTCGCACCAAGACCGTTTGGCACGTCGATGCCCAAGACGTGGCAGCCATTGGGCACTTGTTCAGGACGGGCAGGCTCGATGTGACGCGAGTGATCTCGATTGCAGGACCCATGGTAAAAGCACCCCGGCTCCTGCGAACGCGAATAGGCGCCTGCACAGGAATGTTGACCGACGGAGAGTTGCACGACGGCGAAGCGCGCATCGTCGCGGGTTCCGTTCTTTGTGGCCGCACCGCGTCGGGCGACGAGTTCGGGTACTTGGGCCGGTATCACAATCAGATCAGCGCGCTGAGCGAAAACCGAGAACGGGAGTTTCTGGGCTGGCTCAAACCCGGCGGCGACATTTTTTCGATGACTCGGGCCTTTGTCTCGGGGTTCCTGCCGAAGCGGGAGTTTGACTTCTCGACCACCACCAACGGTTCGCATCGGGCCATGGTTCCAATCGGCATGTTCGAGAAGGTGATGCCCTTGGATGTGATGGCGACGTTCTTGCTCCGCGCAATCGTTGTCGACGATGTGGTGCGGGCCGAAGAGCTGGGCGCACTTGAACTTGTGGAAGAAGATTTGTCGCTGTGCTCGTTTGTGAGCCCAGGGAAGGAAGACTTTGGGGTTGCTCTTCGGCGAAACCTCACGGACATCTGGAAGGAGGGCTGATGAAAGCGCTCAGAAAATTCCTCGACAGCCAAGCGTACCTGTTCGAAAAGGGTGGTCAGTTGCACCACTTGGAGGCGCTCTATGAGGCGCCCGATACGCTGTTGTACACCCCGGGTGAAGTCACCAAGGGCGAAGTCCACGTTCGCGATGGTCTCGATCTAAAACGAATGATGATCACCGTGGTGGTGGCATTGGTTCCTTGCGTGTTGATGGCCGTGTTCAACACTGGATACCAAGCCAACCTCGCCATTTCTCAGGGGGCTGAGCCCATGGATGCATGGCAGGTTGACCTGTTGGTGCTCTTGATGGGCAGCGGCAACGCCGCCTTCGATCCCACCAGCCTCGCTGCAAACCTGATGCACGGCGCCGTGTGGTTTGTGCCGGTGTTCGCCGTCACCGGGTTGGTCGGCGGTCACCTCGAATTGGCGTTCGCATTGGTTCGAAAGCACGAGATTAACGAAGGCTTCTTGGTCACGATGTTCTTGTTCCCGTTGATCTGCCCACCGACCATCCCCTTGTGGCAGGTTGCGCTGGGGATTTCCTTCGCGGTGATTTTGGCCAAGGAGGCCTTCGGTGGAACGGGCATGAACGTGCTGAATGTCGCCCTCATGGGGCGGGCGTTCCTGTTCTTTGCGTATCCCGCAGACATCTCTGGAGACAAACCCTGGTACGCCGTTGATGGACTCGCCTCCGGCATTGGCAGCATCGATGGTCTCTCCGGTGCAACCTACCTCGCAGGTGCGGCCGCGGGAACGCTTGACTGGGCATCGACCACGCTCGCGGCGGGTGGTTCCGCTTGGATGGATGCATTCTACGGGTTTGTCCCTGGTTCAATGGGTGAAACATCCGCGCTGGCGTGTCTGTTGGGTGCCGGCGTGTTGATTGCCACGGGCATTGGCTCTTGGCGAACCATGCTGGGCGTGACCGTGGGAACGGCTTTGATGGTGTTGATGCTCAACGCAATTGCTCCCGAAGACACTACATCGCTGCTCCACATGCCCTTTTGGTGGCACTTCGTGGTGGGCGGTTGGGCCTTCGGTACTGTGTTTATGGCGACCGACCCGGTCACTTCCGCTTTTACCGAGAAGGGCAAGCTCATCTACGGATTTGGAATCGGCCTGATGGTCGTGCTGGTGCGAGTTGTGAACCCGGCGTACCCCGAGGGCATGATGCTTGCGATTCTGTTTATGAACATGTTCGCGCCATTCATCGACCACTTTTTTGTTCAGGCCAACATCAAGCGGAGGGTCGCTCGCAATGCGTAGCACGAAGTACATTCTGAGTTTTGCGGCCATACTTTGCCTAATTTGCGCCGTGGTTGTGTCGTCTGCACGGGTAGCGCTCAAGGAACGTCAGACCATCAATAAGCAGCTCGATCAGAAGAAAAAGGTGCTCGGAGTGGTGGGGCTGTTTGATGCCGGCGAGACCGTTTCGCCGGACGAGATTAACCAACGCTTTGCCGACAACATGCGGGCCAAGTTGGTGGACCTGCAGACTGGTAGATACGTGGAGGCTTCGGACGACCAGTTGGCCAACTTCGACCAGCGCAAGGCTCGTCAGGACCCGGCGCTGAGCACAACGGTCGATGCCAACTCGGCCCAAGTTCGGCGCGTTCCGAACCATGCGCTGGTGTATCTGAAGATGAAGTCAGGTGAGATTGACAAGCTGGTGCTGCCCGTCGAAGGCAAGGGTCTTTGGTCCACACTGTACGGATACATTGCGCTTGAATCCGACACCAACACCATTGCCGGGATTACATTTTACGAGCACGCAGAGACCCCCGGCTTGGGCGGCGAGATTGACAACCCGGCGTGGCAGGCCAAGTGGCCCGGCCGAAAGGCGTTTAACGGCGATTGGAAGCCCGCAATTGATGTCACCAAGGGAAGCGCGGGCTCAGTCGAAGATGATCCGCACAACGTGGACGGATTGTCGGGCGCAACCATTACCGGACGCGGAGTGGGCTACTTGATTCAGTTCTGGTTGGAAGAGGACAAGTTTGGCGGATACCTCGCGAACTTCCGCAATGGATCGCTCGATGGAGGGCAGGGATAATGGCAAAGACGAAAGAAGTCGTTCTTGACCCACTGTTCAACAACAATCCCATTGCAGTTCAGGTGCTGGGCATCTGCTCCGCCTTGGCTGTGACCACCAAGCTCGAAACATCCATCGTGATGTCGCTGGCTGTGATTGCGGTGATGATGGGCTCGAACTGCGCTGTGGCTGCGATTCGGAACTTCATTCCGCCCAGCATTCGGATCATTGTGCAGCTCACAATCATCGCGTCGCTCGTGATTATGACCGACCAAATCCTCCAAGCGTTTGTGTACGACATCTCAAAGCAGCTGTCCGTGTTTGTGGGGCTGATCATCACCAACTGCATCGTGATGGGGCGGGCCGAAGCGTTCGCGATGCAGAACGGGGCAAAAGCGTCGGCGGCCGATGCCATCGGAAACGGATTTGGCTACGCCGTGGTGCTGTTGGTGGTTGGATTTTTCCGAGAACTGTTCGGGTCTGGAAAGCTGTTGGGCTTCTCCGTCATGCCGCTGGTCAGCGAGGGCGGTTGGTACCAGCCGAACGGGCTGATGGTGCTTGCGCCCGGCGCATTCTTTTTGATTGGAATCTTCATCTGGGTCCTGCGGTGGCGTAAGCCAGAGCTGGTCACTGCAGACTAGGGAGACGGACATGGAAGAACTTCTCAGCCTGTTTGTGAAAGCCGTGTTCGTGGAAAACATGGCGCTGGCCTTTTTCTTGGGGATGTGTTCGTTCCTCGCTGTATCGAAGAAAGTCGACACCGCCATGGGCCTTGGGGCTGCCGTTGTGTTTGTGTCGGTTGTGACCACACCGCTCAACAACGTGATTTATTCACTGTTCCTCAAAGAAGGTGCAATGGAGTGGATTCACCCGAGTTTCGAGGCGGTTGACCTGTCGTTCCTCAACTTCCTCACATTCATCGCCACGATCGCTGCAACGGTGCAAATCGTGGAGATGATCCTCGATCGATTCATGCCGGGCCTGTACAACGCGCTGGGTGTGTTCTTGCCCCTGATCGCCGTGAACTGTGCGATTCTCGGGTCGTCGTTGTTCATGGTGGAGCGGGACTATTCCCTCGTTCAAAGTACGGTCTTTGGATTCGGATCGGGCGTTGGCTTCTTGTTGGCCATCGTGGCGCTGGCCGCGATTCGTGAAAAGATGCGATACTCAAACGTGCCGCCCGCCTTGCGCGGCTTGGGGATCACCTTCATCGTCACCGGTCTGATGTCCATGGCCTTCATGGCTTTTGCCGGGATACAGTTGTAGGGGGAACGAATCATGACCACGATTTTGACGGGCGTTGCCATCTTCTTCCTCACCATCATTGGGCTGGTGATCGTGCTGATGGTCGCTCGGACCAAGCTTGTTCCATCGGGGAATGTGAAAATTTTCGTCAACGAAGACGATGCGAATACCATCGAGACCCAAGCTGGCAGCACGCTGCTCAACACCCTCAGTGCCCAAGGAATTTTCATTCCATCGGCATGCGGCGGAAAAGGAA
>DEBL01000082.1 GCA_002348535.1 Deltaproteobacteria bacterium UBA2957
AGCAGCGCGCCATTCTTAGCCATCCACCGTTTGCGCGCGTCGTGATGATCCGGCTCGAGTCTGCCGACATTTGAGAAGCCCAAGCCGCGGGAACCTCGCTGGTTTCGACCTTGCGGAGCACGGCTGATGGGCACGGCATTCAAGTGTTCGGACCCACCTTGGCGCCGCTCTCGAAGCTGGTGGGGCGTTGGCGGTTTCAAGTCGTCCTTCGGGGTCGAGACGTTCCTCTTTTTCGCGCGTGGCTGAGCAGCGTTGAGGCCATTCTGCATGAGCGACCAAAACGCGGTGTGCGCGTTTCGGTCGACGTGGACCCGAGGAGCCTGCTGTAGCGTTTAGCCGAGCGGAAGCGCGTTCTCGTCCCAGTGACTGGCATCAACGAGGCGAGCGAGTACGCGATGAATTCGGTCCAAGCCGGTCACCACCTTGGCACCCATCGGCGTAAGATCGCCCGTCGTTTTCACTACCGCCAGACCGCCGGCATTGCCCGCGAGGACTTCAGCGCGCCGAGCCTCAAACCGCGGTGTGTTGGATATTGGGTGCTGAAGAGCCGCAAGTCGCGCGTGAAGGGCCGCCACTGGAACAAACGCATGGACGGCCAGCAACACACCCATGACTGGCCTCAGATCGGGCCGAACGGGGGACTCAGACCATGCGGTATAGGCGTTCTTCAATACCGGATCGAGCCAAGTCAGCAAATTCAACTTCCCGTGTTGGACTTCATGAATCAATGCCTCGGCCATGGTCAGCGGATCCGGATGCAGGGTCATGTAGACGACCCCCGGCGCCTCGCGGTACGAGGCTGAAAGGTGCATTTCCGGTTCGAAGCCCACCGGTACTATTCGAACGTGGCTGCTGCGCAGTTCCGCGTACCACTCCGGCAAAGCCACCCGGATCAACTCGACTGCGCCATCAAGCGCCCTCGCCCACTCGTCGATATTCTTGTCTCCGAGTGTGACCGCGTTTCCGTCTTTTTCCGGATGTGCCTCTTCGAGGGCTAGCGGGTTCGAGTCGTGCTGCGCCAAATAAAGATCAAGGTCGGCTGGGCCAATCTTGTGTTCTCGACACCCAATTCCGGCACCCGCTACCGTCACCGATTCCAAGTCACGGATGTTGCACCGACGGCCATCCTGAAACTCCACAGCCAACCCGCTCGCGTCGACAAGGAGAGCCTTCGCTGGTGGTGAAAACGTCAATGTGCCCTGCCGAGGCAGGCACAGCATCGGCGTCGGCAATTCCCAAACGATCGCCTCATCGAGTGCAACTCGCTCCGTAGCAAGCGCTGCGAAAAGGGATGCAACCATGGGTTCCGCGACGGCAGCAGGCGAGCGAAGACCGCTGGCCATGGCGAGAAGCGGAACCATGACATCGGGCGAGCCAACTGCGGCCAATACAGACGCCGTGTCGGCCTTTGCTGCACGCTGAACGACCGCCTGCATCTGCCGAACTCCCGCATCGGCGCGCGAACCAAGCGTATTCCCCGAGAAGGTTAGCAGTTCCTTGAGGGCGACCAGCCGAACCTTGCGCTGGAGTACGCGGCACGCCGAGTCGTGCGGGCTTGGCAAGGTTAGAAATGCAGTTGGAAGTTCAAGCATGCGTATCAAGAGGGTACACTTCTAACCTAGTCATGGCGAATCTGGACCGATCTCAGCCCTCTGAAATGAATGCAGAGGAAAGTCACGCAACCAAGGGACTGCTGCGCCTGACCATGGCGTGCAACGAAAAATGCCCGTTCTGCAACGTTCCAGCGGAGGATTACTCTACCCTTTCTCCACCCATGGACGAGGTGCTGAACGAACTGCAGACCTTCATCGACCGGGGTGACCAAACGTTGACGATTTCGGGGGGTGAACCCACACTGAGTCGGGCCCGACTTCTGACGCTTGTAAAAACGGCGAACGAGGGCGGTATTCGGTTCATTGAAGTTCAGACCAATGCCACCCTCATCAATCCAAAATACGCCGCTGAGCTTGCCTCAAGGGGAGTCACCAGCGCATTTGTCTCCCTTCTCGGCCACACTGCTGACCTCCACGATCACCTCGCGGGACTAAACGGTGCATTCGACAAATGCCTCGCCGGAATCGATGCACTGCTGGATGCAGGCATCCGAGTGGCCCTGAATCCCGTGACCGCAGTGACAACCCAAGATCACCTCGATGATTATGTCGCGTTCGTCGCAGCGCGCTTTCCTCGCATCCGATCGATCTCACTCTCCGCCGTACAGCCGCACGGTCGGGGCGCGAATAACGTCGAGTTGATGCCCGACTACAGCCGCTTGCATGCGAGCGTGCAGCGGGCACAGGCCGTTGCCGAGGCAAATCGAATTGAATTGCTCAATCCATACTGCGGACTACCGTTGTGCGTTGGCTGGGAAGAAAACCTTGGAAACAGCGTTGAGGCGATCGAATCGCTCGCCCCCCACAATCCGCAAGGCGTAGACAACCATGGCAACAAACGCCACGGTCCCGCGTGCATCGACTGCGGCCTTCGATCCCGGTGTGGAGGAGCTTGGCACGCCTATTGGGATCTGCGATCAGGCACTGGCATCGAGGCGCCTTGGGAGGTGAGTGCTCCTTGGGATCCTGAACAAGCTGGACAGGAGGTCATTGATGCGCGAGGCGTATCCATTTGCGACCGCCTGAAGGCGACGATCAAGCCCCAAATGCCGGTTCGATGGGTATGGGTCGACGGGCTGGAGACCCGCGATCTCGCCTCCATTCGAACGGCCGGAGTCACCCACATCGGAATCGACATTGACCTTGGAAGTGTAAAGGCGGCACTGAAGGGCCTGCGCCGGCTGCAACAAACCAACCAACTCGTCAGCCCGCAACGCAGGATTCAAATCTACGGAAGAATCGTGAGCAACCTCGATTCGTTGAACGTGACCCAGATTCACGACCTGCTCCAGCTGTTTAGAGCCCTCGACATGACACGGATGTATGCAACCCATCCCGGGAAACACAGCGGGCAAATTGCGCGAGCGAACCCGTGAAATCGGAAACTAAATTTATCTATTTTCTATTAAATATTAGTTATTTAAATGAACATATATCCAAACGAGTCGCACGCGGCGAGCGTCACGACTCGGTCGCTCAGGGTGGCCAATCATGACGCCTCCCCACACCGAACATCTTCTCGTAGTTTCGCTCCGGAGCCGGGACACCGGGCACCTTGACTCAGTTTGGCGAGACGGGCGACCCGGCCCACCAATCGCCGCCCTCCGAGCCAAGGCGCCCCCTGGCGTGCCCAATCTCGTATTGGGCGGCGGTGAGCCCACGCTGCGTCCCGATTTTCCCATGCTGGTGGAAGAGTTCACTGGTGCAGCAACGGTCGCCACAGACGGTTTAGCCCTGCACAGTGAACGAACCGTATCGTCGCTCGCCGAACGCGGTTTAGAGCGGGTTCGGATTCCGATTCACAGTGCGCGACCAGACGCCCATGACTGGCTCGGCGGCATCCCCGGTTCTCATCGGCGCATACGGAGGGCCATTCCAACGCTGCATCAAGCACACATTGCTGTCGAAGCCGAGGTTGCGCTTGCGCGGCCGACAGTTCCATATCTGACCGAAACCGTAGCCTTTTTGCTGCGCTGCGGAATTCGCCACATCCGATTTCGGACAATTCAACGAGTCGGACCCACGGATCAAAACTTTGTGACAACTGCGGCCCGGTACGGCCTCATGCAGCCGTGGCTCGACGCGGCCCTAAAAACCGCCCTTCGCGCGCAGGCGAGAGTCGAGTTGCTCGGAGTTCCGATGTGTGCCATCCCGGGCTTCGATGAATTTCACATCTCCACACCCCGTTTCCTGCTCCCCGACGGCGTTGCGCTGCAATTCCCTCAGAGTGGAACCTCGGTCGCTGAATGCCCGTGCGGACGGGAGAACTGCATCGGGCCATCGCAAGACTACTGCGACTTGTTTGGATGGTCTGAATTCGACTCTGAGGCACCCTCCACGGCCTGTCCAATCGGGGCTGTTGAGCGGCCACGATCGGGGGATAACGCGGCGGCACCACCGTCCCGGACCGGCCGCCAGCCATCGACTCGCATCGCGGATGTCGTCCGGCTATCTGGACTTGAAAATGTAGGTGGAAACCCCATGGCAGGTCGACAACCATCCGCCACCCCCTCTGTCATCGCGGTGCGGTTCCCTAAACAAGAATCGACCCGCGCTATCAAGCTCCGGTTGGTCCAAGCCGCCCAGCAAGGCGCCCACACCCTTCAACTCGTCGGTGAGTTCACCCACCCCGAGTCGCTCAACCTGATTCGGGAGGCGCTGCGTCTTTCCTTTCACAGCGTTGTACTCACCGGGAACCTCGAAGGCCTGTCCTCCGCAAGCGACCGCACGCTGTTCAAGCTTCGAGGGTTGTCGGAGGTGTGGTCCCTTGCAACGCCCGGAAGCATTGCCGTCGCGCAACGCATCAAGGCCACGGCCAATGTCGAGTATCGAACCGTTAAAAATCCCGCTGGTGAACCCCCAGTTTCGCTGTACGGGCCGGTGGCGACGGCGGCCACAAAGTTCGAGAATGGCTTTTCGTGGCCTCAATGGCGTCCAAACGCAGTAGACTACATGTAATGGCTACCAACCGCAGTCAGCGCAAAAATCTCGATGAGATGTTGCACCGCGAAGAAATCGCGAACCGAAAGAAGCACTGGGTTCGATGCGTCACTGCGTGCAACAGCAAGTGTTTGTTCTGCCTCGACGCGGACACACCCCGCAACGTCTACCTCGAAGAAGCGGTAGTCAAGGCCGACCTTCGGAAGGGCATCGAGGAAAAGGGCGCAGACAAGGTCATCATCTCCGGCGGCGAAGCGTCACTGCACCCGCTCTTCCCCGAGTTTATTCGGTACGCGAAGGAAATCGGCTACGACCGCGTCCAGACGGTGACCAATGGGACTCAATACGCAGATAAGGCGTTTTACGAACGAGTCGTCGACGCCGGACTCGGGGAAATCACCTACTCACTTCACGGCAATACCCCGAAGCTCCACGACTACCTGACCCAGACCCCGGGGTGCTTCAACAAACTCATGAAAGCGCTGATCCGGTCCGTGCGAGACCCTCGCATGATCACCAGCGTCGATGTCGTGATCAACAAGCAAAATGTGGGGGTGCTGGATAAAATTGTGGAGTTGGCGATCTCGGTTGGCGTCACGGAGTTCGACCTCCTCCACGTGATCCCTCAGTCGAATGCCTATCGAAACCGCGACGAGATGTTCTACGATGTGCGGGAGTACCTTCCCATCCTTCAGAAGGTGTTCCGCCTGAACCGTCACCCTCGGTTTTATGTATGGACGAACCGCTTTCCCGTCAGCTACCTCGAGGGCCTCGAAGATCTGATCCAAGACCCCCATAAAATGCTCGATGAGGTCAACGGGCGACGCTTTCAGGTCCGTCGCTATCTCGACGAGGGAAAGCCGCTGGATTGCCGCGAGAAGGAGCGATGCCAGCATTGCTTCATTGAGCCATTCTGCAACACGGTGGACAACACCCTTCAAGCACAACACGAAAACACTTGGGACACGTGGTGGGTGGACGGCATTGAGGCGGCTCGGTCAGTCTCCGTGCCGCTGCCGTTTGGGTGCAATCGGGTGGGGTTCAGCGTGGCCAGCGCCTCATCCATTAATGAACTCGAGTTCCCCCCGGGAATCGGTTTGGTGGTTCGGCCCGACTCTGCCGATTTACCGCCTGAACCGATACGGCGAAACACCGAAATGGTGGCGTACACAGCCGAACAGTTGGCGGCATGGACACCGCTCAACGACCTAAGGATTCGAGTCGAACTCAACCAAGACACGGCCCGGTGGATGGTCAACCATCGCGATCAAATCGCCGCACGCCTGCAGACCACACACATCGTTCAGCCCTCGCACGAGAAGATGCTCGCTGCCGTCGACAACGACGTGCGCGATCCGGCCACGTTCTTCGAAACCCTTCGGTTGCCCATCCGCGTGAGCGGACTGCCCGCGTGCATGACGCCTTGGGCCACTCTCACCGAGGACCCCGCAGACTTGGATGCCGGTCTGTTCGACCCAGCGACTGGGCGACTTCAAATCCGCCCACTTGCGCGTCACCATATCGCCAAGAAATATCGCGGTAAATCCGTGCGGTGCGCCGATTGTCGCGTCAATGACCGCTGCGAGGGCATCCACATCAACATGATTCGCGACCAAGGGTTGCGCCAAGCGCAACCACTGGTCGAGGGAGAGTGGGCGGACGAAGCGCATCGTCAACTGGTCGCTCGATGGCCAGAAGCGCCCGTTCGGGTGCACCATGGCCGCAAGCCTCATGCCGCGTCCCCCAGCCTACCCGGCTTTGACCAGCCCGATGCCGCTCCCGCCGACCCTCTCGCCGTCATCGCGCGCGAGCTTGCAAAGAAGGCCGCACGCAGGAAGGCGCAGCGGGAAGCCATGCGCCAGAAGATGAAGGCGAGCTCGTAAATGGCGAATCTCGGCTACCTCCAACTCACGCGGAACTGCTACCAGCGCTGCCGGTTTTGCAGCAATCCACCGACAGGTGTGGACCTGTCGATCCAAGAAATGCGCGATGTCATCGATGGCTTGGCCGAGATGGATTACGACGGCGTGATCCTCACCGGGGGCGAACCGACAATGTCTCCGTTGTTGAAGCCTGCGCTCGAATACGCGACCGAAAAAGGCCTGTTCTCGC
>DEBL01000134.1 GCA_002348535.1 Deltaproteobacteria bacterium UBA2957
GGACGATGGCTGACTGAAAACTGCTCAAAGTAATGGAGAAAAAATTTCTGGTCCATGCTTGGGTAGAACCCGACCAAGGGCCGAACGTCTCCCGTGGATACGTCGACTTCACTCCAGTGCAGCTGCGCGGGTCCACGGCCGTGGGTAACCACTAGGACTCGTTGACCATCGGGCATCCAAAAAAATGCAACCACCCCGTCCTCGTACACCCTTTTGACCCGTCCAGCCTCAAGGTCCGCGATCCACAAGCCTTGATAGGGCTGGCGGTTGCCGGGCGGCGCCCCACTGAATGCAACTTGGGTTCCCGTTGGGCTCATCACAACGGCCACCAATCCCTCGATGCCTGTTACCCCTTGAACATTATTTCCATGCAGATCGGAGACGCACAACACCCCGTGGGTGTCATCGCGGCCCACATAGATGGCCTGCTGGCCCGCCACCAGAGGCGTGCAAAAGTTCCCGGGTCCGCGCGGAAAATGTTCATCGGGAGCATCGCCACGGACGTCACGAACGACCAAGCGAGTATCTCCACCCGACCCGGAATGAATCAGCAGGCGTCGGGCATCCTCCGTCCATGAGAAAAACAGCGGCGTCCCCTCCTCCATAAGGCGGGCATGGCCGACGGCGCCCAGTTCGGCAACGCTGAGCGACAGATGAGACTCGTCTTGGCAAAGCAAAGCAATCTGCTTTGAATCCGATGCCCACTGCGCGTAAATGGGAATGGCTTCGTCGAGTTCCACCAAGCGCTGTTCTTCAACCCCATCGACTTGGAGCGCAGCCAACCAAATGTTGGACTCATCCCCTGAACCAACACGGTGCTGAAAGCATGCGATCCATTCGCCATCCGGGGACCAGCATGGCCATGCGCTGTGGTCTCTGGACTGAAGCATGCCCCACGGTGATTGAGCACCCGGACCCTCGCCAAAGGTGAGTTGCTTGCAGTCGGCACCGGACTGCGCCATGGTCCAGACCTGTTGGTCTCCTGCGATGACAGCGAGGCGCGACTCGCTCACAGACTGACCCCAAACAGGCGAATCGCAACCCAAATCTGTATGGATGCCGCGACCAGTGGCATCGCAAGCGCAACCTTGGGGGTGGCATGGCCGTGAACGATGGCATCACGGTCCCGGTCGAGTTCTTCTTTGAGCTCATCAAGGAGCGAATCTGGAAAATCTGCACTCCGGTTTGCGAATGTCACGGCCATGGCCGTGTCGTGATTGACCCCGAAGGCCGCCAGGGAAAGACCGCAGCCGAACATGCCAAGACCCACCGTGAGGAGAGAACCTCCGGTAAAGACCGCCGACACCGCAAAGCCCAGCAGAACCACACCGCTCAGAAGGAGTGGCGCCCCAACCCATCTGAGTTTTGCGTGCCGAACCGCCATTGCCGCATCGTTACCCATTGTCTTCTCCTTCCATCAACAAGCCATTCATGATTAACCGAACACCGTCTGTAGAGAGGCGCCGAACGTCTGGGCGCATGCCAACCGCAGCCTGACCGGCGAGTCCGTCGATGAATGCTTTCAGCATCAGTGCAACGGCCGTGGGGTCGAGCGGGCGGAAGTGGCCGCTGTCTATGCCCTCTTGCAGCAACTCGGCCACCGCATCCACAAAACGATTGTGGATCTCCGTAACTCTGCTTCGTACACCCTCGTCTCTCAGCGCGACTTCACCCATAATCATGAAAAACCGTGGTGGGCTCTTTAGTCCCGCAAAATAATCCAGATATTTCACTCCCACGTCGATCAGCTTCTCGGCCGCGGACCGGGGGTCGTTCGAAGCCTCTTCGAGAAATCGAATGGTTTGTTGATGCTCGGCGTCAACCAGAGCATTGAACAACTCGGCCTTTGACCCAAAATAAAAATAGACCGCCCCTTTCGAGAGCTGGGCCCGCTTCGCCACGTCTTCCATCCGTGTGTTCGGAAACCCTCGCTCGACAAACAATGCGCGAGCAGCCCTCATAATCTGGGCTCGACGTTCAGCTTCGGGGAGATGGCGAGTCATGGCTTGTCCAAAAATGACACGGAACGCCGACCGCGGCAAGCCGACCTCTCCGATGGCTGAACGATGGCATACTACCAATCAGGAGAGGACCGAGCCATGCCGAACTTCTTTACCCTCATGGTGTCACTTGCAGCCCACGCCGGCCCAACAACCGTCCTTCAAGATTTGTCAGCGTGGCGGGCGCATCGGATGACGGAAACCGCACCCGCGATTCCAGCCTCAGCCTACCAGAGCGCGCTCAACGGGGAAATCGCCTCCGGAATCGAGGTGGTCCCCGAAGTGAAAGCTGCAAAAGGGTACGGCGTATCGGTTGTCAATGCGCCCATCGCCACGGTCTGGAAAGCTGTGGCTGATGAAGACCACCATGCAAATGCGCTTCCCATCAGCCAGTCCATGACTGTACAAGGCCGGGCCCGTTCACCGGACCACACCGTCTTTCAATACATGGATGTCCCGCTGTTGACGGACCGATGGTGGCTCGTCCGGATTCGGTACAATTCAAAGCTGTACGCAGCCTCCGGCGGTCGCGCATGGGAGTTGGTTTGGGAGGACCGACTCAAGGACGCCGACCTGCGCAGCACGATCCGTCCCGAACTGGTGGAAGACGGGATGCCGATTGCTTGGTCGAAGGGCGCATGGCTCCTCGTTGACCTCGGCGACGGCCGCACCCTTATCGAGTACCACACTTGGTCAGACCCGGGCGGCAACGTTCCCGCAGGACCTGCATCCCGCTTCGCTGCCGGTGAGGTAAAAAACAACCTCCGAAGCATCGCTGACTTCGCCCGCCGCCACACGCCCACGTGCGGGGGCACCTACGTGCGACCCGACGGCACTCCGCTGTAGAGCAAAGGAACTGATCCAAGGCGGCTCGCACTACTTGGGTTTGCCAAAAAGCCGTAGAGGGGCGACTCCGTCCTTGCATCCCGCGCGGTGGGGGCGTAAGGGGGTGTCTACATTTAAGAATACTTTTTCTGTGGCCCGCTTAGGAGTGCTTGAAATGCCCGCGAACTACTTGTTCACCTCGGAGTCTGTGTCCGAGGGACACCCCGACAAAATGTCAGACCAAATCTCTGATGCCATCCTCGATGCACACTTGGCACAGGACCCAAACGCCCGCGTTGCATGCGAAACGCTCACCAAGACCGGCCTGGTCGTGGTCGCCGGTGAGATCACATCGACTGCCAACGTCGATTACCCTTCTCTTATCCGCAAGGTGGTGAATGAGATCGGGTACGACCATTCTGACAAGGGATTTGACGGGAACACATGCGCGATCCAAGTCGCACTTGAGCAACAAAGCCCCGACATCTCCCAAGGTGTGACGGCGGGTGAAGGGCTGCACAGTGAGCAAGGAGCTGGCGATCAAGGAATGATGTTCGGTTATGCCTGCGACGAAACCGATGAACTGATGCCAATGAGCATTCAGTTCTCGCACGAACTCCTTCAGAAGTATGCCGACCTTCGCAAAGCTGGAGACGATCTGCAGTGGGCGCGACCTGATGCGAAGAGTCAGGTCACGATGGAATATGTGGATGGCGTACCGACCCGCGTGCACACGGTCGTGATGTCCGCACAGCACTCCGATGCTGTCTCTCTCACCCAGATTCGTGAAGAACTCGAGCACAAGGTGATTCGCACCACGATTCCCGCGAACCTGATGGATGAGAACACCATCATCCACGTCAATCCCACCGGTCGATTTGTTATCGGCGGCCCCATGGGCGACTGTGGCTTGACCGGGCGCAAAATCATCGTCGACACCTACGGTGGTCATGGAGCCCACGGCGGCGGAGCCTTCTCTGGAAAGGATGCATCAAAAGTCGACCGGTCGGCTGCGTACCTCGCCCGCTACGTAGCCAAGAACCTCGTCGCAGCCGGTGCGGCCAAGCGTGTGTTGGTTCAACTTGCCTACGCCATTGGGGTCGCGGACCCTGTCAGCATTATGGTGGACTCCTACGGCACGGGTGTCGTGAGTGACGAGGACCTCGCCGAATGCGCACGCTCTCTCTTCCCCACGAAACCTGCAGACTTGATTGCCCACCTTGGCCTCAAGCAGCCGATTTTCCAACGGACGGCAGCCTACGGCCACTTCGGTCGGTCCGAATTCGCTTGGGAACAGACCGATAAGGTCGACGATGTTCGGAGCCACTTGGGTTTGTAGACTCTACAGATTGTCTACAACAGCGGGAGCCGAGAGGCTCCCGCTTTTTGTTTTACACCCACGCGCCTCAGGCGAGGCCAAATGCTACAGCGTAGGTCCACGTCACTGGCATGGTAAACAACAAGCTGTCCACACGGTCGAAGAGTCCACCGTGACCCGGCATGATGCCCCCTGAGTCCTTGATTCCCCGGGCACGCTTGAACATGGACTCAACGAGATCGCCCACGACGCACGATATGGCCAGCAACGTTGCAAGGCCAACGGCATGACCGACCGACATGATCTCAGTCTGCGATGCCCAGACCGCTGACACCACGACTGTGGCGATGATGCCGCCGTATACACCCGCCCAAGTCTTCTTGGGGCTGATGCGCTCGATCAGCTTCTTTTTGCCAAAGAACCGACCCGCAAAGTATGCACCTGAATCCGTCACCCACGTTCCAACCAAAACAAACAGCAACCATTCAGGCACTTCGTTGGCATGGTTAAATTCTCGGATCAGACCGATGAAGGCCATCGCGGCAGCAATGTAGGGCACCACCAGTGCGGTGACGGCGCCGGACAATGCGCCTTCCTCGGGGTCCTCGTGCACAAACATGGCCCAAGACAAGAGCGCAGCGACTCCGACGACCATGACGGCGACCGTCATG
>DEBL01000285.1:0-1091 GCA_002348535.1 Deltaproteobacteria bacterium UBA2957
GCATCGGCGTCCGCATCGGCATCGCCGTCAGCATCGGCGTCAGCATCGCCGTCAGGGCTCAACGGTGCCAGTGGGTCGCATGCGAAGGCAGCATCATCGGGTCGTCCTTCTGACCAGATGGTTCCGCATGCCATCGTATCGATCACTGTTGTGTTGAACTCGAGGTTTTCGAATCGATCGACGTCATCCAACGACAAGGTCAAGGTGTCTGAGCCGGGTCCGCTCGCCGCGATGGTGTACTCCACATCATCGACCTCGCATCCACCGAGGCTGTAGACGAGGATCTGATACGTTCCCGGTTCCCCGGTCACCACAGCACCCGGGCATTCATAAGCGGGCGGTGGAAATGTGCAGTCGAAGCCGTCATCGGCATACATGTTTGCGCACCGTACACCGCTTGAATTGGGTGGATTGTTGATGAGAATTGCAGGGTCGAAGGTGGTTTCGGCGCTCACGGTGTCGACGCTAATCGTAAAGTTGGCGTCGTCTGGCGCAGTGATTTCCCAGATGTCAGCTTGCCAGCCATCGCAGGGGATGGTTTGGCCTTCCACTACCTCTGATCCTTTATCGGTGGTGGCAGCATCCGTGATCTCGGCATCGCAATCGTCGAAGAAGGCCAGTCCATCGTAGGTGGCTTCGGTGTTTTCGTAGTGGAACGTCCAAGCAATGTCATCGCCCAACTGCTCAAAGGTCGAGTCTTGTTCGGAACCCTCGTAGTACACATCGAACCAATAGCCGGGTACACCGTAGCGGCTGAAGCCAACCCGCAGTGCATTGGACTCGATGGTCCCGCCGATGTTGATTTCATCCCCGTGGGCTAAGATTAGGCCCTCGAAAATATCGTTGTCGATGAACGACAGAACGGGTGCCATGTAGCAGTCGTCGGTTTGGTCACCGGTCTCGACGATTTCGGATCCGACTCGGAACGCGAAGTCGCACCCGTCGCATTCGCCGATGTACCCGGTACCGGTTGTCGCCAACAGCGAATCACAGAGGGGTTCACCGTTCAATGTCGATGTGAACTGTATGCGACCGTCGTACTCCCACCCCAAATATGGGATGTCTGGGTCGGCATCGGCATCGGCATCGGC
>DEBL01000285.1:1420-6824 GCA_002348535.1 Deltaproteobacteria bacterium UBA2957
CGTCGGCATCGGCGTCGGCGTCGGACTCGCCGTCCCCATCGGAGTCGGCGTCCGTGAAGGGGTCGTTGATTCCGGTGTCATCGCTCTCGGACTTGTCGGAATCGCATCCAATGGAGAAGGCCATCAAGGCCCAAGTGATCCCGAACATGGGTGCTCCTTGGTAGGGGTCTGTGGAAGATATACCACGACCGATGGGGTGTGGCGTTGGCAACCGAAACCGGCCATTTCGAAGGACTGTCCCCTCACGAGAGAACAGCATCTGGACTTGAGCGGATTTCAAACTGTCGAAAAACCGAATGCAAGAACCGGAATGGCCATTCGCCTTCCGCGGGTGTGAAGCGAACGACGAGGCGCCGAGCACCCGACTCTTCTTGTCCCGGAATCGGAGCCAAACTGAATCGCTGACCGTCTTGGTTGACCATGGACACCACAGTTTCGGGGGAAACCGGTGAACTGGGGTCGAAGTCCAGATCAACCCGAACTTGATGCCATCGAATGTGAGCAATGCCGAGCGCCCGCGCCCGCACTTTGGCTTCCGCAGCCCATCCGAGGTTGAGCACCTCCGGGGGCGGTTCTCCGAATCGATCCTCCCAGTCTGACAAGACCGACCGAACGTGATCGGTGCTCCGACTTGTCGCGAGTTCGCGGTATGCAGTGAGCCGATCTTGAAGGTCGGGCATCCAGTCTTCGGGGATGAGAGTTGCGACCGGAATCTCGATCTGGGGGTCGAGGCGTTTACGACTCATGTCCCCTCGGGCCACCGCAATCGCCTCTTCGAGCAGTTCTACATAGGTGTCAAAACCCACCGCCTCGATGTGACCATGCTGCGCTTCACCGAGCAGAGTGCCCGAGCCGCGCACTTCCATGTCTCGGGTGGCGATGGCGAAGCCGGCACCCAAGTCGGAGTGCTCTTGAAGTGCCCGCAGCCGAACTTTTGCAGTCGGGTGGATGGGTTCATCTGCGGGAATCATGAGGGTGCAGTGTGCTCGGACGTGACTTCGGCCCACGCGACCGCGCAGTTGATAGAGTTGAGCCATTCCCAGTTCATCTGCACGATTGACGATCATGGTGTTTACGCTGGGGATGTCGATCCCGGACTCGATGATCGTCGAGCAGACGAGCACATGGTAGTCGCGATTGATGAAACCCATGAGCGTTCGCTCAAGGTGAGCGTTGTCCATCTGACCGTGAGCAACCCCAATTGTGGCCTCTGGGATGAGTTTTCGGAGGTGGTTCGCCATGGATTCGATGCTGGCTACTCGATTGTGGACAAAGAAGACTTGGCCGCCTCGACCCAGTTCCTGAAGCACATCTTCACGAATTCGCTCGTCATTGAACCGCGTCAGTCGGGTCTGAACTGCGCGTCGGTCGGGCGGCGGTGTCGTGATCAAACTGACCTTTCGCAGACCGGACAGCGCCATGTGGAGGGTACGCGGGATGGGGGTCGCGCTCATTGCGAGGTAGTGAACCGGCCCGGTCGGCTGTGCCGAAGACAGTTGCTTCAGTTTGTGCTTCTGGCGCACGCCAAATCGGTGCTCTTCATCAACGACAACCAAGCCGAGTCGCTTGAACCGGAGGTCTCGAGTCAACAGAGAGGTCGTCCCAATGATGATGTCTACGGATCCGTTGGCGACGGCCGCGAGTTGACCGCGGCGCTCCTCGGCCGACATGTGTCCGCTCAGGAGAGAAACGCGAACGCCCGTATCGGCGAACCGTTTCTCAAAGGTTTGGCGGTGCTGAAATGCGAGAACTGTCGTCGGACACAGGACCGCGACTTGGTGACCCTCGAGCACGACACGCATGGCAGTTCGCATCGCGACTTCCGTCTTGCCGAACCCCACATCGCCAACCACAAGGCGATCCATGGGCGTTGTGACGGCAAGGTCGGAGAGAACCTCGTCAATTGCGGCGGCTTGGTCTTGGGTTTCGGTGTACGGAAAGGTCTCCACAAACTGGTGGAACTCCACGGGATCGCCGACGTACGCATGCGCTTTGCTGACCTCGCGCACCGCGTGCATCTCGAGCAGGTCGTGCGCCATACGAAGCACACGGTCTTTGACTTTTGTCTTTCGTTTCTCCCACGAGTCTCCGCCCAGCTTATCGAGCCGCGGCGTGCTGTTTCCCATGGTCCGGTAGCGGTACAGTTCATCGAGATGGGTGACGGGCAAGTACATTTTATCGCCGCCGCGATACTCGACTTCCGCATACTCTTGCACGGTGCCGTCAAGGTCGATTCGTTTGAGGCGCTCGAATCGCCCAACGCCGTGGCGAACATGCACAACAAGGTCGCCAACCTTCAACTCGTTGACCGATCCTAACGTGGCTTCCTTCAGTGTCTTTCGTACCGGGGTCCGTCGCTGTTTGACTCCAAACAACTCGCTGGCCGTGATGATTGCGATGGCTGCGGAGTCGCAATGGAAGCCGCGCTCGAGGTGTCCGATCCACAGCGCGGCGGTTCCTGGCGCGGTGTATTGACCCCGCGCAACAGCATCGGGGTGCAGTCCATGAGGGGCGAGCAGGGCAGTGATCCGCTCGGCTCGGGTTCGAGATTCGGCCACGAGCGCCACGCGCCAACCATCCTCAAGCCAACGGTGAATGCGACCGACAATGGGCGCCAGGCGTCCCTTGCCCACAAACAGCGAGTCATTGGCCTTGGCCTGGTAGTCCGGTGCGTCATCGAGTGCGATGGATGAAATGAATCGACCTCGGTCTTCGAGAGCCGATCGAACGCGGTCAACGTCGCTGTAGCGTTCTGCCGGATCGACTGGAGGACGGTCGACGAGGGAGCGGCCATTCCATCGGTCCATGATGGAGCCATGAGATGCGGCGATTCGGTGCGCGATGTCCTCCGGATCAACGACAATGAGCTGCTCGGCGAGGGTCCAGAGATCGATGAGCGGGTGCATCGCTGCCGTGTAGTCTTCCGCACCCGGGAACCAGAGCCCTTGCCTCAAGTCTTGGAGCACCTTTCGTCGGGTGGCCTGACCGGCGCTGAGTCGGTCTACCATGGCAGCGGTGTGTTGACTCAGCCGCCGCAGACCGCTGCCGTTCGGAACGGCCTCTCGCGCCGGTGGAATGCTCAATGTACGGACCGGGTCGCCTGAGCGTAGGGTCCCCGCATTAAGGTGGCGGATGCTTTCGACATCATCATCGAAAAACTCAATTCGGTAAGGATGGCTCGAATCGACCGGCCAGATGTCGACCACATCGCCGCGGCGAGCGACTGTGCCGGCCTCCTCAACCTTGGCGACACCGTGGTAGCCGTGCACGACCAATGACTGCACAAACTTCTCCCGGTCGACCTCGTCATCAGTTGAGATGTCGTGGGTGAGCTCTCGTGTGGAGTGTGAGTTCAGAACTCGCGTCATCAGCCCCCGTGCACTGCACACCACCACGCACGGATGGCCCCGTTGCAACAAAAGCGTGGCCCGAATTCGTGAACGGATGACGTCGGGATGCGGGCTCATGCCATCGTAGGGCCGCACATCGTCGGGGGGAAGAACCGAGACAGGTGCCCCGTCATCCAGATGAAATCGCACCTCTTCGGCCATTCGTATGGCTTCGGCTTCCGATCCGGTCACGACCAACGTTGGTCCCTCAACCCGAGCCGCCACGGCCCATGAGGCTGCACCGCCGGGAAGCCCAGCCAGCGAAGAGGAGGCCGGCCAGCCGGTGCGGAGGTCAAGCAGGTTGGCGATGGTCACACGCGACTCAGGCGGCTTTGCCTGTCCTGTCTTCGTAAAATGTGTAGAACACCATTACGACCCAGATGTTCAACAGATAGGCGCCGCTCATCAAGCCGATCAACATCCCGGTGCCCTGACCCAAGACGGCCAGTTCCATAAAGCCCAAGACCTGAGTGAAGACGAGCCATATGAACACCAAGGCAAAAATTCCTCTGCGACGACCCTTTGTCAGCCGAGATGACCGGTTCAAGGGTCGCTCCTCATCTTCGAGGCACAGAATCGAGTCGACGAATGCGTACTGCAACAAGAATAAAATGCCTGGGACGACCGCAATCATCCCCACTTGGATGGTGAGCATCGCAATGGCATGCCACTTGAACATGGCTTTGTAGCGTGCGAGGGCGAAGTTCAATGCTTTGCCGAAGCTCAAGGAACCCCCGTGGCTTCGGGTCCGGGCAGCATAGATGGCCATCGCGGCCAATATTGGTCCCAGCAAGACCTCGATCAGGAGCATCACACCCCACCATCCAAACATGAGTTTGATCATGACGGACTGATCTGTCGGGCCGCCTTGAATTGCCTCAGGAGCGAGCACGGACAACACCGCCACGTCGAGGAGTCCGACGATGGTGCCGAATACAATCGCTACGGGCACCATGATGTGAGCGGTGGAGAAGAGATACGAAGTGGCGCGAACCGCCACATTGAATGCAGATTTTTTCTTGGCCATGAGCGGGTCTAACACCCTCAACCTCTCTGCGTGCCGAGTGCCATCTGAGAGCCACGATATTCAGTATCTGAACTGGACTTTGGCGATCCTCACTTGAACCGGGTACTTTGATTCACGGGAGGCGGTCACCGTGGCAGAATCGGACGTGGTCACCATATCGTCGCGCATGGCGGCGTTGCCGGACTTGGCGCTGACACCGGACCAGTTGGAAACGGTTCGACTAATCGTGCACGGCAATTCGGTGATCGATTGGAATCGATCGAACTTTCGCAGTCGAGATGACGTCACGCGGTTTCTGAAGCTCCATCAACTCGATGTGAATGATCCGGAAGACCAACGAAGACTACGGTTTGTGTATGGCGAAGCGGTGAACTACCTCGAGGATCACCTGGGTCTGCACTTTCCAGAGGACCTTCGCTCGCCCGAAGATGTTCGCGATGTCTTTGTCGAAGCGTCGAAAACGGGTGGGTTTCGCCGCCGTCAGATTCAGGCGTGCGTGATTTTGAAGTTGATGCACGTCATCAATCACTTGGAAACCGCTGAACTCAAGCACCAGACACCGCTCAGCGAAGCCGAACTGCTGGACTTAGCGGAGCGCCGAATCGTAGCCGCAGCCGATAAGATGCGTCAGGCGGGCTTTCCGTTGGTTGCGTTCTACGGAAGTCGAAAGACGCGCAACTCGGTCATCACCAAGCTTTTAGCCAAAAAAGAGAACACCGCTGCGACCATTTTCGACAAGCTCCGGTTTCGCATTGTCACGGAGCACAAAGAGCACGTGTTGCCCGCGATCGCTTGGCTCACCGAAAACCTATTTCCGTTCAACTACCTCATCCCAGGAGAGAGCCACAACAACCTTGTCCACCTCGACGAGGTGTTGCGGCGCCCGGAGTATGCGGACTTTGTGGAGACGATGCAGGGTGGTCACGCGACTGAAGACCGAAAACTCAACCCCAAAGAAAATCCATTTTCAGGGTCGAGCTACCGCATG
>DEBL01000372.1:0-27664 GCA_002348535.1 Deltaproteobacteria bacterium UBA2957
CGGGCTCAGAGTCGGATCTGGGCGTAGCTCCCGCAGAAGAGCGCTCCATGGTTGGTCGAGCGTCAGTGTCGTCGGCAAACGGTGCCCGTCGCCTCGCTGCTTGGTCGAGAACGTCGTCGGCTCTCGTTCGAATCTTCGGTGGAGGCGACCGAAAGGTACGTCTCGCAAGGCCAACTATTAAAATCAACAGTGCTCCGCCGAACAAGTTGACCAACCGAATCACTGTCGCTTGCTCATCGGTCAACGGCTCAAGAGGGGGCGGAGCAAGGTTCTTGGAGCGAATTTCGATGAGCGTGCTGTCTTGGACCATCCAATCCGCGAGGTTCACCATGAGCGGGACATTATTGGCCACAAAATCGGAGGACCCGGCCACAACCAGACGGGCCGGTTCGCCTTCGGTAAGGTGGGCGGATGGGTCATCCTCGGTGGTATCGATGCCCGGACGACTTGGCTCGGGGATGCCACTCGACGCAAAATGGCTTTGGAATGAACCGACGAGGGACACCAGGACGGGCCACTCTCCACCGGCCTCTTCGTTCTCGAAGGATTGGCCGAAGGCCTTGGGTGCGACGCTGGGAATGTTCTCCATTCGTGTGGCTGAAAGTGAGGTGCTCGCGAGAATGGTGGCTTCGAGGTCGTCATTGTCCAGCAACTCAACGGAGCTGGCATAGGGGAAGAGCAGGGAGTGGATGGAGCCGATGACGGGGTGGTCCGTTGCTAAATCGGAAACTCGGGGGATGAGCGCGAAGTTGACCGGCATCTGAATGACATACCGACCTTGTCGCACGGGCATCCGAACCACACCGTTACGCTTTCGGTCGATGATGGTATCTCGTCGGACTCGGACACCCAGTGACGTAAGCCACTCATCCATTCCATGTTGGACAGAACGCGGCTCACCCGACCGAATATCGCCGCGGACGTTGGTGACGAAGAGCCCGAGGCTGCCGCCTCGCATCAGAAACTGGTCGAGATGGTACATCGCCCGGTCTGATAGTTCACGCTGCGGACCGACCACCCACAGGGCATCTACCTCATCCGGAACACCCCCACTGCCCCCGACTTCAACGGGCACAAAGCCATACCGTTCCAGCAGTGTGCTTCGGAGGCTCTCGAGAGGTCCTCGAGCCGTTCCAAGATTGGGTTCTCCGTGGCCAATCGTGTACCCGATTACCTTTTTGGGTTCATCGGATGTCAATTCACGGAGGGCTTTGGCGATGTCGTACTCAACCGTTTCGAGTTGGGTGACCGCTGGGATGGATGCTTGGCGGTCTCCGTAGATGAGTGCGACGCCCATCATGACCTTCCGCAACTCGCTCAGCCCGTCGGTTCGATAGCGGTAGTCGATGGGAGCAATCCCGAACTGCCGAGCGGCGGCGATGGCTTCGACATCGCCTGTGGGGTCGATCAGTTCGATGCGCATGCGGCCTTGGGCATAGGCAGACAGCTCACGAAGAACGTCCAGAACCGTCTGCTGGTGGTTGTTGTAAGGGGCCTGCAGTCCTTCGGTGAAGTAGACTTTTGCCACCAATGGTTTGTCCAGCCCACTGACCAGTCGCTTTGTTGTGGTGGCGAGACTGTGGTCATTGTCTCGGGTCAGGTCAATCCGAAAGAATCGGTGGCTTGACCAAACATTCGCTGCTGCGATGATGAACAGCACCAGCACCAACTGGAGTCGCGCGTTGAAGAGCAAGTGCGTGCGGATGCTCCTCATGAGAGCCGCCTGCGCTCGAGGCCGAACACCGCGATGTGGAGAAATAGACCAACGATCGAGGCGTAAAATAGCAAGTCGCGACTGTCGATGACGCCCCGGGACAGGTTGTTGAAGTGCGTCTCGAATGAGAGGAACTGAACGATCGGAAGCAGTCCGGCAGGCACCTGGGAGAGCGCAAAGCCACTGGCAAATGGGAGCGTTGAGATGCCAAGGGCCACTAAGAAGGCGATGATCTGATTGCGCGTGCCGACACTTGCGGCGGTACCGATTGCGGTGAATGCAGCACCGAGGGCAAACAGGCCGATGTAGCCCCCAAACACCGGCCCCATGTCGATGTTGGACAACATCGCGAGCGTCAGCGGGTACGTCAACGTCAGGACTATGGCGACGCTTACGAGGGTGAATGCAGCCAAGAATTTCCCGAGTACAATTGCCGACTCACTGACAGGGAGCGTGACCAGCAACTCGATGCTGCCGGTCCGGTGCTCTTCTGCAAACAAGCGCATGGTCACCGCGGGAGTGAGCAGAAGCATGAAGATACTGGACCAGAAGAACACCGGGCGCATTGTTGCGATGCCGCCGCCAAGCAGGTCTTGAAAGAACAGGGAAAACCCACCGACAAGCGTGAGAAACACCGGAACTACGATGTAAGCGAGCGGCGAGTCGAAGTAGCTCGAGAGTTCGCGGCGGTAGATTGCTCTGACGTGGGTCAGCACGGTGGGTTTCCCTTGGCTTGTCAAGTCTCTCAGAGCGTAGCGTTTCCGGGCGCTTCGTGCACCCTGTCAGTTACTTCGCTGTGACCGCTTCGGGAATGATGGACACCTCATCCCGCCGTGCCCACGACATGGCGCGTTGAATGTCTGCTACATCGCTGGGACGACTGCTGAGGGTGAGCTTTGCGGTTTCCATGAAACCGGCAAGGGTGCGAAACATGTGGGATGTATCAATCCAGCACGCTCGCATGCAGCCTTCGCAGCTGTTTGCTTCGAGCATCCGGGCCCGTTCGTAGATGGCCGAATGGAAATAGTCTTCGAAGTCGTCGTCCAAGAAGTGAATGTGCTGTTGGACGGTCCGGTGACAGATGGTGAACTGCCCGTTGGGTGCTATCGAAAAATACAGACGTCCTGCGTCACATCCCGCCGACGGGAACCGGCCGGTCTTCAAGTAAGTCTGACTGGACTTCAAGTAGGGGCTTGAGTTGAGGATCGGCCACCCGTCCTTCTTCATTTGGATGATCTGCTCGTATGCCCGGTCGACCCGTTCATGAATGGTCTGTGCAGAGTCGTTGGTGTGCAGACCCATCTCGGGTCGGTACCGAATGAACCGTGCTTCCCAGTTCCGGGACCCGTCCATTTTGTTTTCGAGGAGTTCGATGGGAAGAAAGCTGATTGCGAAGCCGACGTCACGGGCAAACCGAACCAAGTCGGGCAGTTCTTCGAGGTTGAGGTTGCTGACCACACAGTTGATGGTGGGCATCGCGCCAGCCACGCCTGCGAGGCGTTGGCCGATGTGACTGATGGAGGTGACGGCTTGGTCCCAAGACCCCTCCATCTCGCAAATGTAGTCGAACCGTTCTGGATACAAAGAATCGAGTGAAATCGAGAAGTTTTTCACTCCATAGTCGAGCGCTTTGTCGATCCGATCCTTCCCAACGCCGATCCCGTTCGTGAGCAATCGGGTGTTGATGCCTTGGTCGACAAACTGTTTGGCGGCCTCTTCAACCTCTTCGTGGGCGAATGGTTCACCACCGCCAATGGAACACTGGACGACCCCAAGCCGCCGCATCCGTGCCGCGATTTGGCCGATTTGTTGGATTGAAAGTTCCTCTTTCTTATTGCCGTATCGCCAGATTCCGCACATCTTGCAGGTCAGATTGCAGCGGTGCGTAATGCCGAAGTGCGCGTACACGGGCACCTTCCGGGTGAGTGCACCCAGCGCGATGCGCTTGTAGTTCTCGGCGGAAAAGGAAACGTTCACAAGGGTATTTTATCCCAAAGTGGCCATCGTTGCGGACCGAACTGACTCGATCAGGTGCTGAACTTGTTTTTTCGTGAGGTTCGGATGCACTGGAATGTGAAGCAACTCTTGCATGGCGCGGGTCGCATTGGGGCACGAACGCTTGTAGGCCTCGAACAGCGGATGGTCGCTCAGATCACTCATGTATCCAGTGGTCGTGTCGACCCCGTGACTGCGGAGTTCGCTCATGAGCGCATCTCGGTTGGGGTGGTGGACGACAAAACTCATGTAGATGGGCTCGGCACCTTCTGGATAGGCGGGAACACCCAAGCCGTTCACGTGCGCGAGGCCTTGATCGAGCGCGCGTCCGTTCCGCATTCGAGACCCGTTCAAGGCCTCGATGCGCTGGAGTTGTTTCAGGCCCACAGCGGCTTGGATGTTCCGGGCTTGCGCGTTCTCGATGTACGAGGCAGGAACTTCGTCGTACGTGCGTTCCTCTTCCCCGAAGCGCTCATGGATGGGGTCCTTTCCGAGCGCATTGCCGACCACAATCGCCGGATGGACCGTCCACCAATACAGCCACGGATGGGTGGCAAGGAACATTGCCGCACCGGTTGCAGCCTCTTTGGCGGCTTTCTTGATGCTGGCCTGACCGCTACGGCCGATCGTGTCTCGGATGTGTTGCGCGACCGCATCATCGTCGGTGGTAACCATGGCGCCCGACAGTGTTGTGATGTTCTTGGTCAGGCCAAACGTGTAGTACGCATGGTCGCCGATGGCGCCCACTCGACGCCCTTTGTAGCGGGCCCCGGTGGACTGCGCGCAGTCCTCAATCACTTGAATGCTGTGCTCGGCTGCGATGGCGTTGATGGCGTCCATGTCGCACGGCGTACCGAAGAGGTGCGTGGGGATGACAGCCTTGGTGTTGGGGGTGATCGCGCGCTCAAACTCGTCCACGTCGAGAACGTGGGTGTTCAGTCCGATGTCCACGAACACGGGTGTAGCGCCCAGCAGTTCGACCATGGCAGGAATGGCAAAGTAGGTGATCCCCGGTACGATGACCTCATCGCCTTCGCCGATGCCCAGCCCCTCGAGAATTAAGTACAACCCATACCGAGCCGAAGGCACCATTACGCCGTGCTTGGCGCCGATGAACTCGGCGAACGATCGCTCAAACTCGCCGACGAGATCGTCGTCGCCGCCCATCCCAAGCAGGTGCTTGGTGCAAATCCAAGCTTCCGATGGTGAAAACGAAGGTGAGAAACGCGGAATCCGTCCAAAAGCCATGTTGACCCTCCCCGTGTGACATATCCCAAGACGAGGTATGTATTCCATCTGGAGGTGAGACTTGGCAATTCTTCCCATTTTGGAGGTGCCCCATCGGGTGTTGTCGACCCGCGCACGCGACTTGACAGCAGACGAGTTTAATCCCGACCTTGAGCAGTTTGTATCCAGCATGGCGGAGACGATGTACGCGGCTCCTGGTGTGGGGTTGGCTGCGCCACAGGTGGGCGACGGCCGACGAATTCTTGTCGCCAACTTGAAGGGGGATGTGGATGAGGAATCCGCCGATGAGTTCATTGCCATGATCAATCCGGTCATCCTCGAGAGAAGCGAAAAGACGATCCGTTGGGAAGAGTCTTGCTTGAGCATCCCCGAATATGAACTGACGGTAGAGCGAAACCATCGCATTCACGTCCGATGGAACGACGTGAACGGCGACACCCAAGATGGATGGTTCGAGGAGTTCCCTGCGGTCGTTGTGCAGCACGAAATGGATCACCTTGACGGGGTCACGCTCCTCGACCACTCCAGCCGCCTGAAGCGCAGCCGCTACTTGGCCCGGCGCAAGAAGGCACGCCGCGTTCGAGACTAAGGCGCATGCGTGTTGTGTTCATGGGCACGCCCCAATTTGCGGTTCCGACGCTCGATGCCTTGGTAGAAGCAGGGCACGACATTTTGGCTGTTGTGGCTCAACCCGATCGACCGAAAGGGCGAGGCCAGCGCATGGTATCGCCGCCCACTGTTCAGCGAGCCCGCGCGCTCGGAATTGAAACCCGGCAGCCGAAAGCAGTTCGTCGAGGTCCCTTTGTGGAATGGATGCAGCAATGTGGCGCCGATGTGGCGGTGGTCGTGGCCTACGGACGAATCCTTGTGCCCGACGTGCTGTCGGCGCCGCGCCACGGGTGCATCAATGTCCACGCCAGCGTTCTGCCGAAGTACCGCGGCGCAGCGCCGCTGAATTGGGCGATTGTTCGTGGAGAAAGCGAGTCCGGAGTCTGCACCATGAACATGGCAGAAGGGCTGGATACGGGCGATGTGTTGCTCACCGCTCGGACACCGATTGGGCCCAACGAGACGGCGGGTGAGCTTCACGATCGATTGTCCATCATGGGCGCGCAGTTGGCCGTTCAGACCCTCGCAGAACTCGACGCAATAGACCCGCAACCTCAAGACCACTCAGCCCACACCCTCGCGCCGCTGATCGATCGCGAGATGGCTCGGATCGATTGGTCGCAGAGTGCGCAGGCGATCCACAACCTCGTTCGGGGCTTCAATCCGTGGCCTACTGCATGGACTAAATTGGGCGGTGAACGGCTCAAAATTCATGCCACACGTGTGACCGAGGGATCGGGAGTTCCGGGATATGTGATCGAAGCGGGCAAGCGCGTATGTGTAGCAACGGGAAGCGGCGCTGTGGAGTTGGTTCGACTTCAACTTCCGGGCAAACGCGTCCAGGCGGGTCGCGATGTGGTTAACGGGGGTCGCATCACCGAGGGTGATATGCTCGGCGAGGAGACCTAAATGGCGATCGTAGCCCCATCGATATTGAGTGCAGACTTTTCGCGCCTCGGCGAGGAAATCGACAGTGTGTCGGCCGCCGATTGGGTGCACGTCGATGTCATGGACGGTCGCTTTGTGCCCAACATCACGATCGGCCCCTTGGTGGTTCGTGCCATTCGCCCCCACACCGACAAGTTCATGGATTGCCACCTGATGATTGAGGACCCGGATCGATACGTCGCTGATTTTGCAAATGCGGGGGCAGACCTCATCTGCGTTCATGCCGAAGCCAGCCATCATCTTGACCGATCAATTCAGGCCATTAAGCAGGCGGGGGCGCAGGCGGGAGTGGCCCTGAATCCCCATACGCCTGAGTCCGTCCTTGACTATGTGCTGGAGGAGTTGGACTTGGTGCTGGTCATGACCGTGAACCCTGGCTTTGGTGGTCAGTCGCTGATTGAGCGGGTGTTCCCGAAAATGGAGCGCATCCGCAAGCGCATCGATGCGCTGGGGCTTAGCACATTGATTCAAGCCGATGGAGGGATCAAAACGCACAACGCAAGCGACTTCACGTCTGCAGGCGCCCACGTCTTGGTCAGCGGATCAGGCGTCTTCAATGCACCCGATCGCACCGCGGCAATTCGGGCTTTGCAGCAGGCCTAAGCGGTTGATTACCGGCCAGCGCGGTCCGGTTGGTGTAGGGTAGTTTCATGCCCTTCTTTTTCTTTGCTGCGATGGCGTGCGCGCCGGCAGAGTATGCGGACCAAGAGCCGGAGAACGATGCCTACGATTTAGCGTGGTGGGTGGAAATGGGGACACCAGAGTCTTGTGAAGACCCCGCCGAACGGGTGACTTATCGCGAGTCTGGTCTGGATCTCGGAATCGATACCGAGGCCTTTGATCCCACCGCGCCAGGGGGGCATGAAGACGGGCCGTCTCTGGCCGTAGCGGACGCCAATGCGGACGGTCACATTGACATCGTTGTGACACGAATGACCAATGGAGTTTCGCACATATACCGAGGCCAAGACGGCTTGTTTGCGGACTACCCGGGCATCTTAGACCCGGGTCGGTCGCCGGTTTTTGTGGATGTGAATTTCGACGGAGACTTAGACATGCTGTTGGCCGGCCCAAATCCGACCTCGGTGACATTTGATCGGGATCTCAATCCCACGATGACTCCGTTGCCCTCGCTGGACGATGGGGAGTCTGCATCGGTGGTTCACGATTGGTCGGTCGCTGATTTTGACGGTGATGGCGGGCTGGAAGCTGTGGCGATTCGGACCGCTTCCCCTTTTGGCCAAGGAACGGTGACAAACGATCGAATCTTAGACATTGCGCCCACCGGAATATCGGTGATGGACGATTGGGTACCTGAGAAGGTGGGGCTTCGGCATGGCTTTGATGCCGTCGGCTTTGATGAGGACGAAGATGGCGATATCGATCTGTACATCGTCCATGACCACGGAGCCACAGTGGGCCCCAGCACGCTGTTGGTGAACGAAGGTGACGGTTTTGTCGATGGCGCTGATTCGTGTTTCTGCGAGGTCCCGGCCAGCGCAAAGGGGGCTGACATTGCCGACGTCGACGGCGATGGGTTCCCGGAAGTGTTTGTGACGGGTGCCCCCCACAACACGTTGTTCAGCCGTCTTGAAACCGGATGGGTCGACCGATCGGATGCAAGTGGTGTTCGCGATGGTGTGTCGATGGCGGCCGGTTGGGGGGCGGTCTTCTTCGACTGGGGCAACGATGGACAAGTGGACCTCTTGCTGGCCCAAGGCGATCGCTACAACCCGGGACAAACGGATCTTCCCGATGGTCGACCTGCGGCATTTGATGAACCGCTTCGCCTGATGGCGACAACTCCAGGTGGATTTGTTGATGTGGCACCGGATCTGGGCATGGACGTCAAGGGTTCGTTCCGTGCAGTGTCAGCGGTGGACATTAACAAAGACGGCGTAGAGGACCTCATTGTGACGCAGGCGTCGGAGCGAACTCTTGTGTTTGTGTCCGAGGGCTGCACTGCCGCGAACTGGATTCGCGTTGACGCACCCATTGGGGCCAAGGTTCAGGTCATCACGCCCACCAAGCAGTTGACCAACTGGGTTCGTGTGGGGCGGGGATACCAGTCTAGTGCTCGAATTCCAGTCCATTTTGGGGTGGGCGATGACGATGTGGTGAGTGAAATTCGAGTTCAGTTGGGCGGCCGAGATTTTCGGGTAGAAGGACCCATCGCGGTCCGCCAGACGGTCACGGTACGGGGTCCCGCTCCACTGGTATCAGGTAAGGAATGACCGTCACCGAGTCGGACGACCGACGCCCAGCCGATCCCTCGATATCCATGTGAACGACCACATCTGAATCGAGGAATGTGGCGGTGTCGGGCTCGATTCGGCCGAGGTATCCGAACATGCCCACCGATTCGAAACTGCATGGTTCTCCGTCTGAAACCGCCGTCATTTGGGTGCGGTACACTTGGTCGGAGACCACCGTTTCGGCGACGGGGTCTTCAATCCAGTAGTGGATGGTCGCGATGTCGGGTGTGTTGTGGAGCCGAACACTGGCCACGATGTGGTGACCGTCTTGAGCGCCGTGAATCACCTCGATGTCATCCCCGGCTGCAAGCGGCTCAAATTGGTTTTCACCGGTGCCGATTTCCACGCCGATTGGCCCGCTGCTGCAAGGCCCCGAGTCCGGTGCGCGTCCCGTATCGTCTTCGGTTGTTGTGTCTTCAGTTTTTCCACAGCCACTGAGCAAGAGGAGCAATATCGAAAGACGAATCACCATGGCTGGAGTGTACCGCCGGACGCAGCCCGAGGTCCAACGCAAATGTTGAATCGTTGTCGGACATCGATTCGAAGGTCGTCACGGTCAGGCATGTGTGGTTTAGTGAAACCATGTTGTTCACCCGAATCTTGGTTCCCATGGATTTGTCGGAACCGTCCATTGAGGCACTGCAGTTGGCGGTGAGCATCGCAATGCGTGTTGGTGCTCGGATCACGGTATTGTACGTCGATACATCCACCCTTCCGGGCGATGAACAGCCGCCCGGTGTGCATCGAGCGGTGGCGTCAGAGGTTCCGTCTTCCATCGCTGTAGAGGTCGTGTTCGAGCAGGGAGATGCGGCCGAGTGCATCAACCGCCATGCGGCTGAAGGCGAACACGACCTCGTGGTCATGGGCACTCATGGCAAGACGGGCATCGAGCGCGTCATCTTGGGCAGCGTCGCGGAGACGGTGGTTCGGACCTGTTCCGTACCGGTCTTGGTCACCCATGACCGAGAGGCCCACTGATATGGGAAGCACACCGGTGAACGAGGGGCAGCGCATCCAGTCCTTTTCAGACTTCTGGGTGCACTACCAGACCGAGCATCAAGATGCTCGATCACGGCGACTTCACTTTGTTGGGACCGGCTTGTTTTTGACCTCTGTCGCGGGGTCGTTGGCGGTCCACCCTGTTCGGATGGGGGCCTGCTTGACCGCAGCGCTGATCGTTGCCTTTCTCGCCCGCCGCGTTGAGTCATCACGACGCGCCCTGCCGGAAGCGCTGGCCATCGTAGTGTTGTTGATCGTTGGGAGCCCATGGGTGCTGGCGGGCGTCGCAGGCGCGTACGGGTGTGCTTGGTTCGGACATTTCCGAATCGAGCACAATCGGCCTGCGACCTTTCGGTATCCGCTGTGGTCACTGTTTGGCGATTTTCGAATGATCGGGCGCATGGCCACAGGCCGGATGTGGAGAAACCACACAACTCATTGACGCAGAACGAGGCTCTCCAATCAAAACGATGGCCTTGACTGTTGTATGATGGCGGCCGAGGAGTTGGATTGCGACGCTCTCTGGCGCTAATCCTGACCATGGCCGTTGCGTGTGAGAAGCCAACGCCTATGGATGTTGTCGACGTGGATTTGGACCGCGTCGTGCCCGACGTTGTGCTTCCTTCTCCCACACTGAGGAGGCTCACTCGCGATCAGTACACCAACGCTGTGGTCGATCTCTTGGGCGAGGGGCTGGTTCTGCCATCGAGTCTTGAGCCGGACGAGGCGACGGACGGCTTGCAGGCCATCGGTTCTGCATTGACCACCATTTCGCCTCGCGGTGTTGAGCAATACGAAGCGGCTGCCTTTGGCCTTGTGGGACAGGTGCTCGACGATGCGGCCCGTCGAGAAGAACTTGTTCCGTGTACGCCGGAGGGGCTGACAGACGCGGTGTGCACCGAAACCGTTGTGGCTGCATTTGGTCGGCGCGCGTGGCGCAGACCCCTCGAAGAGGAAGAGTTGGACACCCTGTTGGATATCGCCTCTCAAGCGGCCACGGTGCTGGAGGACTTCGATTCAGGGTTGCACTACGCTCTCGCCGCGGTGCTGCAGTCACCACACTTTTTGTTTCGCGTTGAGCTTGGAGACGGCGAGCAGTTCACAGACTTCGAGATGGCCACCCGTCTCTCCTTCCTCTTGTGGAACAGCATTCCAGATGATGAACTGCTCGACGCGGCCGAAGCGGGCGAGCTGCTGGACGATGCAGGGCTGATGTTTCAGGTCGAAAGAATGATGAGCGATCCGCGATTTGAGGAGGGAATCCGTGCCTTCTTTACGGACACATGGGGCTTGTATGAGCTCGACGAGCTGACCAAAGATCCAACTGTATTCACGCACATGAGCCCAGAGGTGGGGCATTCGGCGCAAGAGGAAACGCTGTTGAATGTGGTGCACAATGTGCTCGAAGACGATGGCGATTACCGCGATTTGTTCACGTCCACACGGACCTTCCTCGACCGAAAGCTGGCCAGCATCTACAGTGTTCGCGCACCATCCCGTGAGGGGTTTGGGGAAGCGGTTCTTGACGCATCTGCAGGTCGAAGGGGTGTGCTGGGTCATGTCAGCTTCCTTGCACTCCAGTCGCATCCGGTCAATTCGTCCGCGACCTTGCGCGGGCGGTTTGTGCGGGAAGTGTTGCTTTGCCAGTACATTCCTCCTCCACCCTCGGATGTCGATACGTCGATTCCCGAGCCGAGTGCTTCGGCGCCAACCCTTCGCGAGCGCGTTGCGGTTCATTTGGAGGACCCGTACTGCTCGTCTTGCCATTCCATGATGGATCCGATTGGCTTGGGCTTTGAGCAGTTTGATGGACTGGGGCACTTCCGAACGATGGAGGAAGGGGCCGTCATCGACGCCAGCGGCGAGTTGGATGGGAGTGGGTTTGTCGATGCATGGGGCCTTGTTGACCGAATTGCCTCTCATGAGCGATTGGGTCCGTGCTTGGTTCGGACCGCTCTTGGCTATGCATCGGGCCACTCTGTGACCGAAGGCGAAGAGGCTGCGGTGGACTATCTGGCGGAGGGGTTCACCTTTATGGACCATCGCATCCAATTTTTACTCACCGACATGATCATGAGCGACGCCTTCAGAATGGCTGGGGAGGTCGAGTGAAGAAGACCATCAGTCGACGAACCGTCTTGCGTGGAATGCTCGGAGGAGCAGCCGTCAGTGTCGGGCTTCCGCCCCTCGAGGCCATGTTCAACTGCAGTGGAACAGCCTATGCGGCCGGGGGCGGTCTGCCGCTTCGCTTCGGCTTGTTCTTTTGGGGGAATGGAAACCTCCCGGAGCGGTGGACGCCAACGGGAGAGGGTGCCGAGTGGTCACTCTCGGAGCAGTTGATGCCGCTTGCGGCAGTGAAGGACTTGATCACGGTCGTGAGCGGCATGAGTCTCCACACCGACAACATCTTTCCGCACACGTCGGGATCGGCCGGCATCCTCACTGGATGCAACTTGTTGTCCTATGAAGACGGGCGGGAAGATGGAACCTTTGCCTTGCCCAGCATTGACCAACTGATCGCCAGCTACATCGGCGGCGACACCATCTACCGGTCACTCGAGACCGGTGTACTGCCGGGAACCGACGGAAATTCATACAACGGACCGAACAACAAGAATCCCCCTGAGTTGTCGCCCCATGCATTTTACGAGCGAATCTTCGGGGCTTCGTTTCGAGAGCCAGGGGAAGAGGGGGTGGTCGATCCGTCGATCGCCCTAAGGCGAAGTGTTTTGGATGCAGTCATGGGGGACATTCAGCGTCTCGATACCCGGGTTGGCGCAGCGGATAAGGCGCGCCTTGATCAGCACTTTACGGGCGTCCGAGAACTTGAACTTCGCTTGGCGCGCTTGCAGGAAGATCCCCCCAACCTTGCTTCCTGCTTGCGGCCAGAGGCGCCATCTCTGGCGTTCCCAGAGGTGGACGGGCGACACCCGATCCGGGACATTCACCGTGCAATGGCGGACCTATTGGTGATGGCACTAGCCTGCGATCAGACGCGGGTGTTCAGTCACTGGTTCTCGGATCCGCTCAACAACAAGCTGTTTCCCGAGGCCACCATGGGTCACCACAGCCTCACGCATGATGAACCCGGTGAGCAGCCAGAGGTCAACATGGTCACAACCTTCATCATGGGCGAGCTCGCCTACCTCGTCGAACAATTGAGCTTGGTCCCGGAGGGGGATGAGACGCTTCTCGACCACATGCTTGTGCTCGCCACATCGGAAACCAGCCGTGGACAGACGCATTCGTTTGAAGAGATGCCGCTTGTCTTGGCGGGCGGCGCATGCGGGTCGATTCGTCAAGGAATCCACCACCGCTCGTACACAGCCGACAACACCAGTCATGTCATGCTCTCGGCGGTTCGAGCCATGGGCATCAGTGCGCCAAACTTTGGAGTTGATGGAGGAGAAGTCAGCGATGGGTTGTCTGAAATTGAGATTTGATTGGATGGGCTTGTTGGTGAGTCTCATCGCAACGCTGGCGCTTGGCTGCGCTCCGCATGATGCAGATGATTCGAGCGACGGTGCCGTTGAACGTGCCTGCGATGAACCCGAAAAGACGCAGGTCGCCATCATTACGGAGATGCGCTTTGCGCGGGTGGAGGACAACGACCTGAGTTGGGGGGCCGACCTCGACCAGAGCACCCTTGGCTGCGGTGTAGACGACTTCACTGACCCAGAGGGAAACACGGGCGTAGACAACAGCTTTGGGACTATGATTCCCATCTTGGAATTGACGGAGGGCGCCGCCATCGAAGTCTACATTCAAGACCTGATCAACCGGGGTGAGGTGTTGATTATGGTGGAGATGGAGGACCTCGATGACGCGCAGGACGACGCGTGCGTGGATGTGAACCTCCTTCGGGGTCTCGGCGACCCCACGGTGGGAACGGACCGAATCATTGAGGCCGGTCAGACCTTCGATCGCAACATGGACCTGCCACACAGTCGAACGGAGTCGCAGCGACTCGAGAACGGAACGCTGGTTGCCTCTCCGCTTCAAGTGGAGCTGCCCTTCAACATCTTTGACATCGCGCTCGATTTCACCCTCCACAGTTCGACTCTGAGGTTCAACCAAGGCGTCGACGGTCACCATAGTGGCTACATTGCGGGCGGTCTCTACATCAATGAGATCATCGACTTTGTTTCGGGGCGTCAAGACATTGACATTGGCGATCTGGTGATCGACCTCGTTCAGAACCGCGCGGACCTTTGGCCCGATGAGAACGGCCAGTGCCAAGGCATCTCAGTGGTGTTCGAGTTTGAGGCGAAGCCGGCCTTCTTTTATGCCGACGACGCATGAGTGTTCTCTTTGCGTTCGCTGCGATTGCGTGTACTGGCTCCGGCCCCAAAGGCAGCCACGGCACGGGCGTGGGGGCTGACGATCCGTTGGCGTGGGCGCTTTCAGAGCCCGGGCCGTACGCTGCGGGATTTGAGTCTTGGGCCGTCACGTACAGCCCCGGTGAAGCGTTCGGTCCGCGGACCATCAGGCTGAACGTGTGGTACCCCACCGTGTCCGATTCGGGCCCGCCCGCCCGCTACACCTTTGGGGTCGACGATGAGAGCATCGAGGGCGCGACCCCCGCTGCTCCGATTTACGCCGATGGTCACCCCGTGCATGCCTTCTCGCATGGATCGCAGGCCATCGGTGAGTCAAGCGCATTTATGAGTCGCCACCTTGCCTCGCATGGCTGGGTCACTGTGGCGCCAAACCACACGCAGAACACCCTGCTCGACCATCAAGACCCCCTGCCATCGGCGCACTACTTTCACCGACCGCTCGACATTCGGGCTGCGCTCGATGCTATCGAGACGCTTCCAAGCACGCATCCGCTCGCGGGTCTGGTCAATACCGAGCGTGTCATGCTCTCCGGCCACAGTTTCGGCGCGTACACCACATGGGCTTCGTTGGGGGCCGGCTATGACCTTGAGCAGGTGGCCGAAATGTGCGCGACCGGAGCGGGAATCCACGATGACTCTTGCACCGAAGCGGAGCAAGCGATGTTTGGTACCGATCTCAGCGATGAGCGGGTTGTGGCAAGCATGCCGATGGCCGGCACCCTGCGTCGCTCGTGGTTTGGCGAGACGGGAGAACAGTCGGTTCACGGTCCAGTTCTGTTCATGGGGGCCACCAACGACGAACGAGGCCAACAAGAGCAGTTTGACTCGATGGGGCCCATTGACTTTACGTGGATGGAGATAGACGGCGGATGCCATGAGACCTTTGCGCTCGGAACCTGCAGCACGCTCGATCGAGAAGTGGGCTACCGGATCGTCCGGACGGTTGGCTTGGCCTGGGCGAGACACACCGTCCTTGCCGATGGCGGGGCCGAGACACGCGCCGTCTTGGACGGCAGTCACGGCCTGCTCCACTTGGTCGCCACGCAGTCGAACTGAGCCCGGGTTGATTGTAACGATGATCGGAGACGCATAATCTGCGAACTTTGGTCCGAAAGCTTGTGAAAAAGGGTCGGGCAAGGTACGACCGATGTTCTCGCCACTGGGAGTGTGACTATGTGCGGCATCGTCGGAATCGCCGGCACAGAATCCGTGAATACACGGATCTACGACGCGCTCACGGTACTCCAACACCGCGGTCAAGACGCGGCCGGTATCGCCACCACTGCGGGGAGTCGCATCTTCCTCCGCAAAGGCAATGGCTTGGTCAAGGATGTCTTTCGAACACGGCACATGCGCGAGTTGAACGGAACGGTTGGCATAGGGCATGTGCGCTACCCGACCGCGGGTACAGCCAGCTCCCACGAAGCCCAGCCCCTCTATGTCAACTCCCCCTACGGCATTGCTCTTGGGCACAACGGCAACTTGACCAATGCCGAAGAGGTTCAAAAAGAGCTCTTTGATCTGGACCGCCGGCACCTCAACACGCGGTCCGATTCAGAGATCTTGCTCAATGTGTTCGCCCATGAACTGGGCAAGCAAGCCATCGATGAATTGCGATCAGAGCACATATTCAAGGCCATTGAAGGGGTTCATCGCCGCTGCAAGGGTGCCTATGCGGCGGTAGCGATGATTCCGGGTTTCGGGCTGATTGCATTTCGCGATGAATATGGAATTCGTCCGTTGTGTTTTGGATTTCGTGAGACGGAATCGGGACGTGAGTTCATGGCTGCCTCGGAGTCCGTGGCCCTTCAATCGGCGGGCTTTCGATTCGAGGCCAATGTTCAGCCCGGAGAAGCCGTGTTGTTCGATTCGAGAAATCGGTCGATCCACTCGAAGGTGTTGGGCCAGCCCCGGCCGCACAGCCCGTGTCTGTTTGAGTTTGTGTATTTGGCGCGGCCGGACTCCATTGTTGATGGCATATCGGTGTACAAGAGCCGGCTAAGGATGGGCGATTCTTTGGCGAGAAACATTCTTCGTCACCGCCCCGAGCACGGCATTGATGTTGTGATCCCGGTTCCCGATACCAGTCGAACCGCAGCGCTTCAGGTGGCGTATCACTTGGGTGTGAAGCTGCGCGAAGGATTCATCAAGAACCGATACATCGGTCGGACCTTCATCATGCCGGGACAGGCGGTTCGCAAGAAATCGGTCCGGCAGAAGTTGAATCCAATTTCACTGGAATTCAAAGACAAGCATGTCCTGCTTGTGGACGACTCAATCGTGCGCGGAACAACCTGCAGCGAGATCATTCGTATGGCCCGTGACGCAGGCGCCAAGACGGTGTCCTTTGCATCGGCGGCTCCTCCGGTCCGGTACCCGAATGTGTACGGCATCGATATGCCTGCCGCTCCAGAGTTGATTGCCCACAGCCGGACGGTGGAGGAAATACAGGACGCCATTGGGGCAGATTGGTTGATTTACCAAGAACTCGATGATCTCATCGCTTCGGCTCGAGATGGAAACCCCGAGATTATCGAGTACGAAGACTCAGTGTTCTCGGGTCGCTACATTACCGGCGACGTCGATACGCATTACCTCGCCGCACTTCAGGCGAGCCGCAACGATGAGAAGAAGCTGGAGCAAGACGAGGACTTGACCGACGGCGGATAGCGCCTGCGTCAGCGTCCGAACTTGAATGTGATTCCAACGGTCGTGGTGTTGGAGTCAAAGTCGTGGGTCACCACCAGCGGTACGCCGTACACTTGAGCGCCGATCTGCGGTGCTAACGAGTGGTCACCGGTGTTGCTCCCTGTGTACTGAGCGCCACCGATGAGGGCAATATTGTCGTTAATGAAGTAGGCGCCTTGTGCCGTTGTGGACCAGCTTGTACCCGTGAGTCCGACCGCTACATTTTGCTGCAAGCGAGTGTAAACCGGTCCGAATCGTTCCTCGATGGTCAGGTCGAGATCATGGGTCTGGGAGGTGTCGTCTTTGAATCGATACTTCGCCATGTAGGTCTGAAATTCATTGGGATTTCGAAATCCAAAGTACGCACCGGCCTCGAGCGTGTCCTGCTGGCCAAACGTCACCGATGCGTCAGCGCCCATCTCCCAGCCCTTACGCGGCTTGTAGTCGATGCTTCCCGATGCGCTGTGGTTGCCCGTCGACGAGGTACTGAAATTCATGGCTGTATCGAGATCGTTGCTGTCGTAATTCAAGCCGATCGATGCTTTCTGTTCGGTGGTCAGGTCGTAGGAACTCCCGACCCCCATCCGCTTGGCTGCTTCGGTCAATGACAGCGTTCCGGAGAGTCCGGGACCCAAGTCGCGCGCCAAGGAGATCGAGTCCGAGGAACTGCCATCGGAGGAGTTGATGCGCTCAACGGTGGTTGAGTTGCTTCCATCAATCTCACGCAGAATCTTTTTTACCGTCAGCACATCGGTGCTGGAGTCGTAGGAAATGTTGTTGGTCCGCGTGACCTTACCGTCTTGGGTCTCGATGTTGATGCTGGATTGCTGACTTTCCTTGGAGGCGTTGTACTCACCGGAAACAGCCGTGTTTCCTGCCGTAAACACCCCGCCGACCTTTAGAACATTGAGGTCCTCGCCCTCGAACTCCCCTGACGTATAGATCTTGCGCTCGGCACTCCCCAGTGATGCACCCACTTCCGTCTTCACAGCGTCGCCACCGGGCGTCACTTTGATGGAGGCAACCAAGGGAGCTGTGGCATGGCTCAGCTGGAGCGATACCTGTTCGAGAGAGATGTCGCGCAACGTGCCCAGCTTAGCGGCCAACTCTGCTTTGTATTCGCCCATCTTGAAGGCATGACTCAATTCTGGAATCGGCGCATTGGCCAAGTAGGCGCCTGCTGCCGCGAGGAGGGCTGCGGTGACGATCAGTTCGGGGTTGGCATCCACCCAGTCGGCAAGGTCGGCACAAAAGCCTGCACCGTTCTCTTTGACCCAGTCGGCAGCCACGGTACCAAACTCTTGTTCGAGGGCCGTCTTGAAGTTCTCCAACGCCTCCGGGTTGTTCGCCAAGTCGATTGAGCCGACTGCAGCGGTGAGTGCCCTCTTGAGCGCAGAGTTGGCGTGTCCCGCCATCGCGTCGAGCGTCAGGTGTTTTGCGACGGCGCCGTACAACTCGGTTCCCAGCCATTGTCCCAGTGAGGCTTGGTAGTTTGCGAGTCCCGCGGCAGTGCCCTCCGCCGTTCGGGTCGACTCAGCGACTCGGGCGTTGGATGCACCACGGACAGTCGGCACCGACTGACTCACTTCGGTGGACGGGCTCTGATGCGACGATGTGCGGTGGCTTTGCTCGGACATGGGACACTCCCTCTAAGGTAGACACCGCCGCCTAAAAAGTCACCCTCGATCCCCAGATCAGGGTTTATTTTTACCGATCCCGGTTACGATGGGTTTCCGGAGGTTGACCATGAATCGAGTCTTAGTTGGGATGGGCCTGTTTTCAGTTGGGTGTGTAGAGGCAAAAGAAGAAACGGCCCGTTGCGACGGTGAGGCCATCATTTGCACGATCGCCGGAACCGGTGACCAAGGCTACAACCACCAAAACCAATCCGCGACGGATACCGACCTAAACTTTCCCAATGCAGTGGCATTCGACGGCGATGGCGACCTGCTGATCAACGACTCGCGAAACTTTCTGATCCGGCAACTGGATGGTCTGAACTTGATGAGCGTAGTGGGCAAGGTGGCGAACACCTACGCGCAGACTGGACCGGCGCTCAACAGCCCTCTGTACAACGTGTCGGACATGGTTGTGGCACCCGACGGGCGCCTGTTTATCGTCGAGGGTCTCGGTCACCAGGTGTCAGTGGTTGACCTTGCGGCAGGGGAGTTGACCGTGATTGCAGGCATTCAGGCCATCACGACAGGATTTGATGAAACGGAGGTGGCCGCGGAAGACGCCCAGTTTGACTCGCTATCGGGCGTTGCCGTCGGAGATGATGGAACCGTTTATCTGTCCGACTCCGGATCCAACCTGATTCGTGCCATCACCCCGGACAACACGGTCATTACAGTGGCTGGAGCTGATGCCGAAGGCTTTCCGATCGCGGCCGACTCGGAAGACGATCAGAACCGCTTGGATGCGCCACAGAAGCTGGTGTTTCACGAAGGCACGCTGTACGTGGCGGACTCTGGGCGCCATCGCATCGCGGCGGTCGATGTGGAGACGGGTGCCATTACCAACGTGATCGGCACGACCGATAATCGGGGCTATTTTGGCGACGGAGCTGCGGCCGAAGATGCACTGTTGTCTGACCCCTATGGATTCGCATTCAACGGCGCCGGTCGAATGATCATTGCCGATACGGGTAACGATGCGCTGCGAGCGGTGTTCGCCGATGGCACCATTGATACGGTCGCAGGAAGAGGCGCCACGGGTTTCGCTGGTGACACGGAGACCAGCGAGGGTGCGAGCCTCCACGGACCCATGGACATTGAGTATGCCCCCGATGGCGATGTGGTGTTCGCCGACACGGAGAACGCGGTGGTGCGCCGCATTGATCAGCCCACTTGGTGAGTCAAACTTAGGGTCCGCCAGAGTCCTCAGCGGACTCACCGGTCTCTTCGTCATCGGACTCCGACAACTGGATCGTGAAGTCGATGTTGCTTCGCCAGTCACCCGGTTGAAATCCGTAGGTCTCGTCGGGAGCAACCGGAAGAACCGTAGGCAAAGCTCGGTCCCACGGTGGCTCTGTCCCGACGGGATCGACGGTCACCCGAAGGTCGATGCCTGCCTCGGGGACATCGTTCAGTGGGAAGGTGTAGTTGAGCGTTATGCCTCCGGCGACCACGCTGAACTCGTGAGATTGAAACGCCTCGCCTCCGGTTGGCCATCCGGTTTCGGGGTCGATTTGGTCGGTCGTCCATGCGTTGATCACGAAGGACAGGCCAGGGTCGAGTTCAATCCCCGAGGCAATGTCGATGCGTCCGTCAAATCCAGTGGGCGGGTCCGAAGCCCCTCCACCATCGGCGTCGGCGTCGGCGTCGGCGTCGGTGTCGGCGTCCACATCTGAATCGCTGTCGGCATCGCTGTCGGCATCGGCATCGGCCTCCGTCTCCGGTACGGAGCTGCCGCCGATCGGTGTGCATTCGCCGTCGTCCGTTCGCCCGTAGCCTTCACCGCAAGGGCGATCAGCCAACGGATAGCACAACGAGTCAGAAGCGCGTCCGTAGCCCTCTTTGCACGGTTCGTGGCATCCGCTGAGAACAGATGTCAATAATGCTGCAAACGCGATCAAATCCTTCCTCTTCGGTTATGCTTGGCTACACAGTGCCACGCTTGAAGTGGTCCCACAAGGGGGAGTCATGGCGAAATACGAACTGGAATGGATCGACAAGGATGCAGAAGAAGGCCCGCTGTTTAAGATCGGACCGAAAGACATCTACTACCGCGAGCGAAAAGGCGAACGTGTTGTTCGGCTCGCAGCGAAAGAATCGCCCAACCTCGACTACCTGACCCCGGCGGTTGAGGCCTTCCACGAACTCGCTGAGCACTGGGGTGCGCCCATCGTCTTCATCATCGACCCGGACGTCAAGAAGCCACCGGCGGCGCAGTTCCTGTTCGAGTGGAGTCGAGCGGCGTGGCAGAACAGAAGTGTAGACCAGTCTTTTATGCTGATGCACAACCCCATCACGCAGGTCCTTGGACGGTTTGTGTGCCGAATGTTTTGCGCCGGAGACATGCCCTTCGAGGCCATTCTTGGTCAGAAAGCGCTCGATGAACGCCTCGACGCCTTGGACACCGCCGTGGGCCGAGAAGGGTTCACGGTGGAGCCGTTGTCGACGGCGTTGGCGACGAAGCGACGGTTTGGAGAAGGGGTCTTCGGGCAGTTGATTGCGCGTGCGCTGAGGCGCGCCCGGACCTGATTGGGCTTTAGCCATGGAGCAGGAACGGCCCAGCACGCTTCAATGGACCGACCGCGAGGCCGCATCGGGCGAAGTCTTTCGCTTGGGCCGCGACGTGGGATTGCGCGACGGTGAGTTCACGCTTCGGATCGAGGCATCCGTGACGCCGGACGCAGACTACCGAGAGGGGGCGGTGGCTGCAGTGCGAGAATTGAGTCAGCGCTGGGGAGGGCCGGTTGTGTTGGTATTGGACTTTGTGGGGTACGGGCCGCCGGGACCGGGAGAGTCGCTAAAGCTCTGCCGCGACTTGGTGGCCACTGAATCACTCGCAGAGATCACCCTGTTGCACAAGCCGTGGATGCCTCGTTTGTTGGTATCGGGCGTGGTCAAGGTGCTGAAGGGAGTGGGGGTTCCCGTATCGCTTGTGGAGGCGTCGTGAGTGACGCCACATTGTCTCGGTCTGCCATTGTACGGCGGGTGCTGGGGGTCACCGCCACTGGTCTCGTACTGGCCCTTGCGATCGGTGTGGGGGTCATCCGGTTCACGACCGATGTGGATCCGTGGCCCATTTTTGCGGCCATTCGGCCGGGTTGGCTGGCGGTTTCAGTTGGGCTGTTTGTGTTTGCCAATGTGTTGGTGGGGCACCGGTTCTTGGCGCTCGCACCCCGGGAATACACCGGCGAAATGAAGGGGTTTCCGGTCGGCACTTTGTTTTTCGCGGGCAGCGTATTCTCATTGGTGTTGCCGGGTCCTGTGGGCGAGGTGGCGGCCGTAGCGGCGCTTCGGCAACGGTACGGTATTCCGATGAGTGTGGCGTTTGCGGCTTCCATTCACGCGCGATTCGTCGGGCTGGCTTCTGCGGCGCTCATGGCGCTCGTCGCGTTTCCATTTGTGTCGGTTGAAGGCACAGTGGGACAGGTCGTCGCAGGCGGTGGCGTTGTGCTCGTGCTCATCGGTGTGGGGCTCGGTGCGGTCTCGATGCGGCCGGGGTGGATGGTGAAGCTGGGATCAGGTCTCACCGAAGCAACCGATCGGATGGGGCGCCTCGGTGGCTCGCTTCGCGTGTTCGGCGAGGCGTTGGCGTCGGTCGGTCAAGCGCCGTGGACGGCATGGCTGCAAGTCTTTGGGTGGAGCCTTTGCATCCAAGTGTTTCAGGTGGCAGCCATGGCCACCTTGTGCCTTGCACTCAACCTGCAGGCTCACGTGGCGGGCTTACTGATGGCGCAGGGAACCGGAAGTCTGGCCTTGGTGGTGGGCATGTTTCTGCCCGGTGGCTTGGGCACCTTTGAGGTGGCCGTGATCGGCAGCATGGTGGGGGCCGGTGGCGTATCCGTCGTGGACGCGGGTACATTTGTGGTGGCCATGCGCGTGGTTCACCTCTTGGGCCTCGCGGTATCGGGTGTCATGTTTGCGGCGTGGGCCAACGTGTTTCTCTCGAGCAGTGTGGTGGGCGAGTTGAAGGGTGCTGAACCGGGAGAGAATGCGTGAGATTGGTGATTCTGCTGGCGCTTGGGTGTTCTCCACCGGACTCATCATCCAAGCCGGACGACGCCGACTCGGGTGGGGCTGCATCGCACATTCCGACCGGCACCGATTCCGATGATACAGGGGCAACCCCCTCCGACGATACCGCCTCGACCGACCCCCCGACGCCGTCTGACTGCGAGGCGCCGCAACTGCATTTGGTGGGCGAATTTGTGTCCACCGAACTGCACCCGATCGATGCCCCACCCGCCCCATTGGTTCTCGGATCCTGCGGATGGGGTCTTGCGGTATTGGATGTGAACAGCGACGGCTGGCCAGACCTCATCCCGGCCGGCGCTTGGGCGTCCACACGGGTACTGCTCAATGATGCGGGCGTCCTCAGGCCCAGTGACACGGTTGCATTTGATGGGGGTCTATTGCCCATGGCAAACGGTCTTGCGACCGGGGATGTAGACGGTGACGGGCGGGTGGATTTGGTTCACTTGACCGGCACGGGAACGTCGGATCGGATCTACCTGAATCGTGGCACCGGTACCTTCGAGTCGGTGGAGTTGGCGGACTCGGCGCTCGAAAGCCAGAGCGCGTCCCTGTTCGATGCGGATGCTGACGGTGACCTCGACCTATTCATCGCTCGTCACATCGATGGTGAGGCGACGGTGCTTCCGGACCTCGAGGCAGGGGTCCTGTTGGGTGACAAAAACGCCTTTTACCTGAACGAAGGCGGGACGATGGTGCCGGCTGCGGTTCCGGGCAACAGCCGAGCGGCGTCATTTCAAGGGGTGCCCTTCGATGCCGATGGTGACGGCGATCTCGATTTGTTTGTGGTCAACGACTTTGGAGCGTTCATCCACTCGAGCGAGTTGCTACTCAACGACGCTGGCGGGTTCAGCGTGGCGGAAGACTGCCAGTGTGATGGCGCTAAGTTTGGAATGGGCGGTGCAGTTGGCGATGTCGATGCCGATGGCATCCCCGACATCCACGTGACCAACTTTGGTACGCCGGAATTGCTGATGGGCATGGGAGACGGCCGCTACTACGAGTCCGCCTTGGCGCGCGGTCTTAGCGTTGGGCCGGACAGGGTCACCGGGTGGGGAGCCTCGTTTCTCGACCTGAACATGGACGGTCACGCGGACCTTGTCTCGGCATTCGGCCCGGTGCTGGTTGGAATGGAGGGGGATTGGTCGGATATGGTGGAACACGATGTTGTAGCCGGCATAGATGACCTCCCGGATCAGCCGAGTGCACTGTGGATGAACGACGGCGAAGGGTTCATCGAATACTCATCGTTGGTGGGTCTCGACGCTTCCGGTGTGACGCGGTCGGTGGTGGTGGCGGACTTCAATCGAGATGGTTTGCCCGACATTGCAACGTCGGGACTCTTACCGAATCGTCACCAAGTGGTGCGAGTGTACGAATCCAAGGGTGGATGCGGTCCGGGTGTCGTAGTTGATTTTCCATCCATGTCGGCTGCCGATCTTGGGGCCAAGGTTGAATGGACTGTTAACGGTGAAAGCCGAACAGCATGGATGGTCCCCGGGACGACATTCTCCAGCTCCGGTTCGACCATGCACCTCGGACTGGGTGGCCACGACCAAGCCGAAACCGTGCGTGTGACACCCGTGAACGGTGTACCCATTGATTATCGCGACGTTCCCCGCGGAACGGTGCTCGATCAGAGGTCATACCAGTGAGGCTTGACCATGTCCTTGATGACATTCAGGTGCGAAAAGGATGTCTTGCCGCGCATCGAGTCGTACATGTGCTGGGCCATTGTCTTGGCGCCGACTGCGACCATGAACTGGTAGTAGCCGCGGCGTGCCCGTGAACGGCTGACCAACGAGCGGACGGTGTCCCATCGAACGTAAGCCGAGAAGACGTTTCGGTTCATGGTGTTTGCCACCTCCAGCATCTCTTGCATGGAGAGGTGGTTGGTCTTCATGACCGGCTGCCACCAGTAGAACTCTTTGAGTTCGTCCATGCCCTTGTCTTCTAGCCACCCTTCGGCGATGGCTTGGTTCCACAGGGGCGTTCCGGGTTCAGGGCTGATGGTTTGGAAGGCAATAAAGTCAGGACGCAGGCTCACCGCGTAGTCGAACAATCGATCGAGCTTTTCTCGGGTGTCGTCTGGCAGACCGATGATGAAGGTCGCGTGGCGAACGACCTGTGGGTAGTCGACCCGCAGGCTCTCGAACATGGCGTGCATCGAGTTGGTGTCGTAGTTGTGCTTGCTCAGGAAGGCGTAGTCTTCTGCGGTCTCTCGCTCCACGCCGATGAGGTACCAGTGGAGTCCGGTCTGGACCAGTTTTTTGAACACGCCCATCTTGTGTTCGCGCTCGTACGAGTCGGCGCGGAAGAACCCGTACCACGCGATGTCCTTCCATTTCTTCGAGATGACTTGGTCGGCCCACTCGTTGTTCCAAACCGGGTCAATGTTGAAGGTCCCGTCCACAAACATGAAGTTGTCGTAGCCGTACTGCCGGTGCAGGATCTCCATCTCGCGGACCACCCGCTCGGGCGATTTGACCCGGTACCGGGGGCGCGGTTTTCCGTTTTTCCAAGCGCCCATCTGGGTCCAGATTGCGCAGAAGCTGCAGGTGTCGATGCAGCCCCGACCCTTTTCGATGTTGAAGCTGTTTTGGAAGAGGCTGGCGCCTTTGCGGTGGCTGATGCGAGGCATCAGGTCATAGGCGGGAAGCGGCAGGTCATCGAGGTTCTTGATGAGGGGCCGGAACCCGGTATCGAGGACGGACCCGTCTTTGTCGAGGTAGCGAAGCCCGGCGACCGTGGAAAGGTCGCCGCCGTAGCGGAGGGTTGTGACCAACTCGGTGAATGTGATCTCCCCTTCGCCAAACACCAAGTAGTCGCAACCGCCCGGTCCGAGTGACCATTCCGGGACGTGAGGGAGCGTGAATCCTCCGCCGACCGTGATGCATTCCGGGTTGGCGCGCTTTGCGGTGCGGAACAGCTTCGCACTTTCGTGAACGTAGATCGCTTCATCGCCTGCGCACACCATGTCGGGTTGCCATTCGCGCATCAGGGCTTCAAGGGAACCCCAGCCCATTTTCTGAACCGGGCAGTCGATCAGTTTGATCTCGACGTCGGGCATGGACTCGCGGAGCGCAGCCGCCAGACACAGGTAGCCAAGCGGGATCAAAAAGTTGTCCGCCTCAGACAAGATCGGCCACATGTACCGTGGGGTACGGCAAAACAAGATGCGTGGCGGGCGGTCCGAAGGAAGCCCAGCTTGGCGAGCTGGTGACTGCATACTGTCAGACTACCCCGAACAGCCGGTAGACGGAGAAAAAGCGCCCAGCGCCTTGCATGTGAGGTGACCCAGACGCGGCGAAGGAGGCAGCGGGCACATCTCTTTGCAGGTTGCCTCGCGAATCTCCATTGCGAACTGGTCGTCTGATCCCTTGATGCGGTAGCCGAGGTCCGCCGGGGCATCGGGGCGGTGCGCGTCGATGTAGTCGCGGAAGGTGCGGCGGCTCAACTCAATTCCGTAGGCCTCCGGGCGGAGCGCCCAAGGGCTACCGGGCTCCATCTCGATCGCGAAGGACCGGCATTGGAGGCGAACACCCTTGGCGGCCTTCCGACATCGCTGCACCAGCTTGGTGGCCGCCGCTGGCGTTTTCATGCCCTCTCCGGGCAGCCCTTGTCCGAAGCAGAGCATGACATTTGCCCCCTTGTCGGCGCACATCTGGACGGCTTCGACAAGGTCGTCGTTGCTGAAGTGCATTGGTCGGAACCGGCGGCGGACTCGTTCTTCAGGGCTCTCCGGCGACATCGAGATCAGGACCGACTCGAACGAGTCGACCAGTGCATCCACGAGTTCCGGGTCGGGAATCGCGTACGACTCGAAATACATTTTCGTTCGCACACCCGATGCCTTGACGATCCGGGCCACTTCGATCCAGTGGCTGGGGTCTTTTGGGGTGGGATCAAAGCAGGCTTGCACCTCATCGAAACCGAGCTCAGTGGATCGGGCGATGAGGGCCGCTGTTCGGCCCGGACTCACCTGAATCCAGTTCTTTCGGCCATGAAACTTTTTGTGGCTCAAGCGGCCGCCGCCACACCATCCGCAGGTCACAGAGCAGCCCCGGCCCGCGGGCAGAATCATGGTGCGCCCACCGGCTCCTCCAAACAGTTTTTGACCCACCTTCATCAGGGCCGCTTGGGGCCGACGGTGAGGAATGTAAAAAGCCCCGCAGAACTCATTGATGTAGCGCTTGTGATGGCGGATCAGATCGAAGCGCTCGTAGTCCAACCCCGAGATGCTGTTTGCAGTGGACAGGGACGATACCGGATTTTCTTCGATTCCTGTTGCTGTGCGGAAAGTCAGGTTTGGAACACCCCCAAGGGGCGACGATGTGTCGAGAGCATCGGCGAGTGCCACCAGTGCGGTCTCGCCATCGCCGCGGATGATCCCATCGACCTCTGGAACAGTTTCAAGGATCTCTTGGTGCATGGCGCTGGCGGTGAATCCACCCAGAACGATGAATGCTTCGGGTGCGCCTCGACGAACAGCCCGAATGGCCTGAACAGTGTCCCAGGTCTGGGGGTGCCAGTGGAGCGAGAATCCGACGATGGTGGGGCGGAGTTTTCGAACTTCAGCTTCCAAGTCGAAGCCGGGCTCAGCCACCCGCTGAACGCCGAGATGGAGGATCTCAACGGACCGACCTGTGGACTCTACTGCCCCGCCGAGGGCAGGCAGACCCACCGCCAAGTAGTTGATCGACATGGCATCGCCGAGCGGACCGAACCGGTCGTTGATTTTTGGAGCGTGGATGAGCAGTGTGTGCGTCTTCACAACAATGCCTCGATGGCAGCGAGGTACGGGTCGTCGTTCACACCCATGAGGTGGGCGGCCCACAAACCGGCGATTCGGTCGGTTCGGGAGGGCCCGGTTCGACCCAGCTGCTGGAAGGTTGACCTAAGGTCGCTGCGTCCTTGAGCCGCGAGCTCAAGGGCTGCCATCCCTGCAAGGCCCGGAGTGGACCACTGGGCTGCGGTGGGCATCGCGCCATTCCGTATTCGAATCACCATCTCGGTGAGGGGGCGTCCGGAGTTGTTGAACGGCACGACACTCCGGCGTCGCCGTTCTACATCGATGTTGATGCCGGTGGCGCCGTGGGCATCGAGGCTATTTTCTGCAATCAGAACTGGGACGTCAGGGGCCGGAAACGCGCGCGCATGGGG
>DEBL01000372.1:27996-55931 GCA_002348535.1 Deltaproteobacteria bacterium UBA2957
GGGCGCGCAATCGCCGCACCGCTGGACCATCACGGTGCGCCACGGGTCGAGTCCTGCAACAATCCCCTCAGCGAGCATGTCAAAGTGGTGCGTTTCCATGGGGAGGGCGACGCCCAAGAAACCGGCCGTGGAGATGCTGAGGAGGGGGATGACCTCTGTGGGTACAGCCTGTTTACCGACGCCGGCTGCTTCATTGACGGCCCACACCTCTTGGCCCGCGCCCGCCAGCAAAAAGGTCCGCGGTTGTATTGTCGACCACCGTGCAAGACGGTTTGCGGAGGATGGCGCTCGCCAGCGCCACGGCTCTGGAGCGTTTGGGTCATCGCGCCATTGGGCATGGCTCAGGGCCCAGCCCCTGATCCCTTCCGCCGTTCGGAGTCGATCGGTGTGGTCCAACCAAAATGAAGCCACTGTGGCAGCGATTGCTGCGAGCAATGAGACCATGGCGAGGCGAATGTTCATCTATAGGATACTACCCATGGCACGCAGTGCCGTCGATGGTTTCAGTGGCTATGGAGTGAAATGATTCGTCTTCCTGTGGTTGAGGAGCGGGTGGTTCTGACCGCCGTTTCCATCGTTTTATTCATGCTTTTCGGTGGTTCTGCCCTTCGAAGTCCCGATGGCATGGAAATGTTGCGATTGACTGCATCTTGGCTGGGATCGTCCGCCGATGTGGGTGACCCAAGTTTTTGGCCGCCGCTCTGGTCGCTGCTCAACGTCCCTGCTGTTGCGCTTGGCTATGACACAGCCGGTGCTCGCTTGCTCAACCTGCTGTGTTGGGGTGCATTGGTGTGGCCGCTTCATGCACTCGCATGCGGTTTGTCGACGCCACGTGCCGGGCGAATCGCCGTGGCTGTGTATTGGATGGTACCGATTTTCTTCGCCCATGCCGCAGTGTTGGATGCCCGCCCCTTAGGGGCATTGATCACAACAGCCTTCTTTGCAGCCTCGGTGTCGGCTGTTCAAGGCCGCGGTGGTGTTGCGGTTGTCGCCGTGCTCGCCGCGATGGCTCCTTTTGCACGACCGGAGGGCATCTTGCTCCCCGTTCTGACCGCCGGTGTGGTGTGGATGGCTGGACGCGGAGTGGCTCGGTCGGTGATGCTGGCGGGGCTCTCGGTCGTCCCCCATGCGGTCTTTCGCAGCTCATTGCGGGGGTTGTCCGGTCACGAGCAGCTCTACGGTGCGTGGTACACGACATGGTCAACGTGGGACATTCTATCCCTCTTCGGGCCGGCGTCGGTTCCCACAGATTTTCGCCGCTTTGCCCTTGCTGCGGTCGAGTCGGGAAAAGTTCCCGGTCAACCCGCGATCGATGACGTAGTCGCTTTGGTCGCGACGATGCCCGGTGGCGTTGTGGGCGCGATCGGAATCATGGCCGGCACGGTCGGTGTGATGGGGATGGCTGCGGCCGTACGCGGTCTATTGTCCATGCGGCGCGATGCCACCTTTTGGACCATCGCTGTACTGGTGGGATCGCCGCTTTTAATCGTGGCGATTACACCGATGGCCAAGGATCAAGCCAGCGCCGCAGCGAACTACTTGTTCGTCGTCCCCGGTCTGATTGCGTTGCTTGCCACTGGAATCGAATCGCTCCGTTCCCCTCGATGGATGGCGGTTTGCTTTGGCCTGCTGATGGCTGAGGTTCATTTGACCCCCCTCGCCCATGAGCCACCGTATTTCTTGGAAGGCTCGGAGGCTGCAGCCTTAGCGGCCCAGATGTTGGTGACCAGTGGACCCGCGAGCGGGGTTGTGGGAGCCGATTTCTCGAGTCGTGATGTGGTGTTTCGAGCCGGCATGACGGTGAGGGCAATCGGTCCGATTTGGGCCGGACCGGTGCCCGATGATGTCGATGCCATCATGATCAACAGCGTGGGTGCGAAAGGCGAAGACGGAGGGCGGACGATCCAGCTTCTCGAGAGCCCCGATTGGCGGGTTGACTGGGTCGTTGGCGACGGCGATGTGGCGTTGGCTCGCGGTGAACGCCCTGAGATGCCTCGACCCGAGCGAGGATGGTATGCCCTGCTTCGCCGACGGTAGGGCTCAGCGCGTTCCGTGCACCACCAACGCTCCCGTTTGGCGGTACTCAAGGTAGGTCTCATAACTGGGCCAGTACTTGCTTTGGCTGAATGACTCTCGCGGTGTCACAGGACGTGGGTCCAGAACCTGCTCGGTCCAAACATCGCGCCAGCCCGCCTTGTGCAGCAGGTCGGCGAGGGATGCTTTACTCAGCAGGTGAACGTCGACATCGAGGGCGTCAATCCAGCAATGAGTGGCCGGATTCTCTTCATACAGGTCCACCAAGACGGCGATGCGTCCGCCGGTTGCAGTGACCCTCGCCCACTCCTGCGCTGCTGTCGCCGGGTCAGGATAGTAGTAGATGCTTTCGATGTTCAGGATGTGGGTCGCGGTTCCATCGGCGATGGGCAGGCGTGCCGCCGGTGCGACATGAAACGAGCAGTTTAAGTCTTTCGGTGTCTGGACTTCGGCCAGTGCGACCATCTTCGGAGAGAGGTCGACACCAATTCCTTTGCCTGCACCGCGCCGCATGAGCTCGCGGACGGCCCAACCGTTGCCGCATCCAACATCGAGAACGGTGTCTGAGGCGCCCAAGGTCCATCGGTCGATCGCGGCTCGTGTGACGCCACCGTGGCCCTCGGCCATCGACTCGGCGCGGCCCGCGTCGGCCCACAAATCAAATTCTGATGCAGCGGCTTCGAGGGTGGGTTTGGCCATGAATCAGGCGAACTGGGGATGCATGCTGAGGGTGTACTGGCTCATCATGGTTTCCCACTCGGACATGGCGTCTGCGATGCTGCGCTGCGCATTCCGGCACGCCTTCCGCATGGAGCGAATGGTGTCTCTCGGCTGGTTGTCGCGAATGGCCTTTTGCCACGCTGCACGTTTCTTTCGAAGGTCGCGAAGGGCAGTATCAATCCGCTCTTCTGCGCTGAGGAGGTGTTTGCCGAGGGCGTCTTGCGCACCGGCCGTGACTTCATCCTTCCAAGCTTCCCACGCTTGGCCCCATTCTTCAAGGTCATCGACGAAGCGTGACCGACCTTCTTCGAATCGTCGACGCAACACCATGTCATCTGGAACGCGGCGGAGGTCTCGAGCCAAGCCCACCCACTCCATGACGGATATCAGCCACTTCGATGGGTCCCAGTCGTACCAGCTGCGACCGTTTCGGTAGTCGGTCTCGAATGCGTGGTGGTAGTTGTGGTAGCCCTCGCCGTGGGTGAGGAAGGCCAGCCACCATGAATCACGTGCAGTGTTGTGATCTGAGTAGGGTTGGCTACCGAACATGTGTGCCCACGAGTTGATCAAGAATGTGGTGTGATGCACGACCACCACTCGAATGAGTCCAGCCCAGATCACCATACTGAGGATGTCTCCAGTCAGCCATCCGAGAGTGACCGGGACGAGAACGTTGAAGGCGATGGAGATTTTCCAGTAGTGCCGGTGCTGCCACGCACAGATCGGGTCGTTTAGGAGGTCCTCGACGTTGGTGAGGTCCCCGTGGTACCGGCCGCGCGTGCAAATCCACAAGATGTGCGAGTACCAAAATCCGCGGTGGGCGTTGTACGGGTCGTCATCGGTGTCGACGTACAAGTGGTGACGCCGGTGGTCTGAAGCCCACTCGACGATGCTGTTCTGCCAAGCGGATGCCCCCGTGACAGCAAAGATCGCCTTCACAACAGGACTGGCCTTGTATGACCGGTGACTGAAGAGGCGGTGGTACGCCGCCGTAATGCTCATTCCAGCCACAAAATACAACACAATGGCTGCAATGATCGGAGCCCAAGCGAAAGGCTGGGTGGCGATGTGCCAGGCTGCGGCAGCCACAGCAAGAACCGGTGTGATGAACAAAAAGATGGCGTTTGTCCAGATAATACTGCCGGTTTCGTTCGTCTCTGACATGTGGACCCCCCATTGCGGTTTTACCCGAACACGGTGTGCCGCTCCCCTAAGCCATATTCATTCGGTGTGGTGGCTATGTTTGTGATTTATTTTCGGTTTGGGGGTACACGACCGGCATTCAGTGTGTACGATCGCGGAAGGAGATCCTTGTGTCTGACTACTCAAGACGTCGAAACGGTACTGACCGGTCCTCATCGGGATCGGCGTCGGGATCGACTGCGTCGGGTGGCGAAAGCAATTCGGCGGCCGTCGAAGAGATGCAGAAAGAACAGGTCATGATCTACCTGACACAGAACAGTGTCACGCACCACAATGATGAAATTCCAGAGACCCTTGCAGCGCTGCAAAAGGCCGACCAGTTGGGCCTTGGAAAAAAGAGCATGATTCCGATTTCAGACCCATTTTCGGACGGTCATCGGACCGAGCAGTATGCGTTCGGAGAGTCCACAGCGAACACCATGACGTGGTGGTTCGACGATCCCGCACTTCAACAGGGCCAAGTGCGGGTTGGCGACAATGTGTTGACGCTGGGTGTCAACGAGTCCCACGTTGATGTTCCCGGTTCGTACAACGAGAAAGGAACGCTGAAGGCGGGTGTGGCGGAGCGAATCCGAAGCGATTGGCTGGTGGCCCTCGCCCACATCGGCGTTCCGGCCTCGCGGGCGGGCATGGTTGTGCACGCCCTCATGTCCGATTCCGATGGCGCCAAGGTCATGCACTCCGGTGGCGGCGCATCCAATGAGATGCTCCAACTCATCAGCGTGTTGAATCGAGCCGAAATGGGTGAGTTTGAGATCTCATCTTTTGTGCTGTCAGGGCACCACTATTCGGCAACTCCCTTTATTTTTGGTGAAAAGCCCGGTGGCGACCATGTGTACGACGACGATGTCACCACCGGTGATACGCTCGATGTGCGCGATATCGAGCTGTTGTCCTCGGTGTTTCCGAAGGCCTTTGCTCAAGTCGATTCGATGATGTTCAGTGCGTGCAACACGCACCGATTGGGACTCGAGGACGAGCAAGGCGGAGAGCGATCGACGGAGGACTGGGTTGCCAAAACGTTCCCCGAGGCGACGCGCATGTCGAACTGGCAGCAGATCGCTCCCGGCTCTGATTACGCGGCTTTTTTCTCGGGCGAGTTCGCGCTGGATGTCGCCAAGGAAGAGGCCGGTCAAGATTCGGCGTTCAATGACTGGCAGTTCACCAAGACCAAGAAAGGCGAGATGTTCCGCTCGGAGAAGGGCGCAGACGGCACATTCACGGAGTTGCCGACCGACCGCAGTCGCTCCAGCTATCCGTACTACAACGATTACAAGGGCCTTCGGAACAGCAATCATGAAGCGTTTCACAAGCGAGAAGACCTGATGCGCTACATCCTCAAGAAGCAGTAAAACGATTCGCGTCTGTTGGGCTCACGCTCGTGTTTGGCGGTCCAACCGGCCCATTTTGGCGAAGCATCGCGGTGGGTTCGCGTCTGAATCCATGAGAAAACATAAACGCCGGGGGCCCATGAGGGTCTCGATAACGCTATGATTTCGAGTGCGGAGGTGCCCATGTCATCCAGTCTCGACGTTCGGACGGACGCAGTATTGACTTGGGTGCGCGAGGGGATCATTGGTCGAACCGTCTCGATTCCGACTCCCGGTGGGCCGAGACGCAAGCGGTACTTTGACCAGACGGCGAGCGGTCTTCCGTTTGCGCCGATTGAGGATCTGATTCGCGAGTCGGTTCTTCCCTACATGGCCAACACGCACACCGAAGCCAGCTACACCGGGTGTTTCATGACCACGTTGTACCGGGAAGCGCACGAGAAGGTTCGCGAGGCGCTCAACGCCAATGCGTCGGATGCAGTGGTGTTCAGCGGATCGGGCGCGACCGGAGCCATCAACAAACTGATTGCCTGCATGGGACTGCGAATCCCCGATACGCTTCGCGGTCAATTCGAAATCGACAATCAATCGCTTCCGGTGGTGATTCGAAGCCGGATGGAGCATCACTCCAACGACCTTCCCTGGCAGGAGACCATCGGGATTACGGAGTACATCGGCTACGACAAACAGGGTCGAATCGATTGGCGCGAAGTGGACAAGGTGTTGTCGAAGCCCGAACATCGGGACCGCCCGCTGAAAATTGGTACGTTCTCTGCGGCATCGAATGTGACCGGCATCCTCTCGGACCCCGATGAGTTGGCGCGGGTGATGCATGCCCACAACGGGTATGCCTTCTTTGATTATGCGGCCGCCGCTCCCTACGTCACGATTGACATGCACCCCGATCCCGACGACGCGTGCCGGAAGGACGCCGTGTTCATCTCGGTTCACAAGTTCGTGGGGGGACCGCAGACGCCCGGCGTGCTGGCCGCCAACAAAGACCTGTTTATGACCGATGTTCCTGCAGAACCGGGTGGTGGCACAGTGCTCTACACCAGCCCGTGGGCCTACAAGTACCTTGAGGATCTCGAACATCGCGAGGAAGGCGGAACGCCGCCCATCGTGCAGGTCATTCGCGCAGGGTTGGCCTTCGACCTGAAAGAGATGATCGGCATCGAGCGCATCGAGGCGGTTGAGCATCACTTTGTACGCCGAGCCATCGACGCGTGGAAGAGCAACGACCGCATCCGCATCTTGGGCGATCTTGAGGCCCCGAGGATTGGCATCGTTAGCGTCATTTTGGATGGCGGACGACTCCACCACAACCTTGCCGTCCGCCTGTTGAATGACCTCTACGGCATTCAGGTGCGCGGCGGATGCATGTGCGCGGGCACCTATGGGCATGACCTGCTGGGAATTGGACAGTCGGAGTCCGAGGCCATTCGTTGTTCGCTCGACGGTGGCGATGTTGCAGCCAAACCGGGCTGGGTTCGATGCTCATTCTCCCCGGCAACGTCGGAAGGCGAGTTTCGAGTTTTGCTCGAGGCCATCCCGCACTTGGCCCGAGAGTGGCGGAAATATGCAGTGGACTACACCATGGACCCCGATACTGCGGAATGGCACCACAACGATGACGGCCAACGCTTCGAAGGCGTGCACTTGGTGATGCCGGGCGCCGTGCCTGATTCGGAGTTTGGCCCGAACAAATAGCTGTCCAATCCAGGAAATGTTTGAAAAGCCTGCGATGGATACGGGATCGAATGCACCGCACGTGATAAAAACACGCGCTGGAGGCTGACATGCGGGTAGGAATCCCTACAGAAGTTCATCCCGGTGAGTGTCGTGTAGCGGCAACACCCGACACCGTGGGCAAGTTGATCAAACTGGGCTTCGATGTCTCGGTTCAGTCCGGTGCGGGCGAGGGCGCCAAACTGAGCGACGAGGCGTATGCAGAGGCGGGGGCCGAGATGGTCGCCGATGTCAACGACCTCTGGGCACAGTCCGACATCGTGCTGAAGGTCCGCGCTCCGGAAACGGATCCCGCTGACGGTTCGGACGAATGCGACCGCTTGCGCGAGGGCGGTTGGCTGATCTCGCTCATTCAGCCGGCAACCAACGGACCGCTCGTGGAGCGATTGGCGACCCGAAAGGGAACGGTGATCGCCCTTGACCAGATTCCCCGCATCAGTCGCGCTCAGAAAATGGACGTGCTCTCGTCGATGGCCAACATTGCCGGATACCGAGCGGTGATCGAGGCAGCAAATCATTTTGGTTCGTTCTTCTCCGGGCAAATCACTGCGGCCGGTCGAACCCGTCCAGCGCAAGTGATGGTCATCGGCGCCGGTGTTGCGGGTCTGGCTGCCATCGCCGCAGCACGTGGACTGGGCGCGGAAGTGCGCGCCTTTGACGTTCGCTTGGCCGCCAAAGAACAAGTTGAGAGTCTGGGGGCTCGATTCCTTGAGTTGGAGTTCCCCGCGGATGAAGCTGGAGAGACGGCTGGTGGGTACGCCAAGACCATGTCCAAAGAGTTCATCGATGCGGAGATGGCCTTGTTCGCTGAGCAAGCCAAAGAAGTCGACATCATCATCACCACCGCACTCATCCCGGGAAAGAAAGCTCCCGTCCTCATCACCAAGGAGATGGTTGACTCCATGAAGCGCGGGTCGATTGTCGTCGATCTGGCAGCCGAGCAAGGCGGAAACTGTGGTTACACCCAGCCCGATCGAGCGGTCGAGGTCAAGGGTGTCACGATCCTCGGGTATACCGACCTGACGAGCCGTCTGGCGACCCAAGCCAGCCAACTCTTCGGCACCAACTTGGTCAACCTGCTCTCGGATATGACCACCGATGGCGAGTGCATCATTGACCTTGAAGATGAGGTGGTCCGCAAGTCCTTGGTGTTGCGCGATGGGGTGGTCACCTGGCCGCCCCCGCCCGATCCCGAGAATGCCGTCGCCTCTCAACCCACGGACGAAGCGCCCAAGCCCGCGCCCGCGCCTGCCGCGCCCGTCGAGCAATCCGAAGGATCGGGGACCAGTCAGATCCCATCGATCCTCGCTGGTCTGATGGGTGCACTCGCGGTCTATGTGGGCCTCAATGAAGACATGAGCGTGTTTGTGCAGCAGTTGACGGTGTTTGTGCTGGCCTGCTTTGTCGGCTGGCAAGTGGTGTGGAACGTTACCGCCGCACTCCACACCCCTCTCATGAGTGTGACAAACGCCATTTCGGGCATCATCATCGTGGGCGGGATGCTCCAAGCCGGAAACGCTGGAGCGGACGATCTCGCTCAGATTCTCGGCGCTGTGGCGATTCTAGTCGCCAGCATCAACATCGCGGGTGGCTTCTTGGTCACCCAGCGCATGCTCGCCATGTTCCGGAAATAAGGGGACTGAAACCATGACTGAATTGTCTGCAAATCAACTCGCTGTTCCCTACCTGATCGCTGGCGTGCTGTTCATTATGTCTCTCGGTGGTCTGTCCACCCAAGAGACCGCCCGTCGTGGGAACGTGTATGGCATCATCGGAATGGTCATTGCCATTGGGGCGACCTTCTTGACCAAGGGACTCCAACTCAACATCGAACTGGTCGGTGGTGTGGCCATTGGTGGTGCTATCGGCGCTGTTTTGGCGGCGCGTGTGGTTATGACAGGAATGCCGCAGCTGGTGGCGATTCTGCACAGTTTCGTTGGGTTGGCCGCTGTTTTGGTGGGAATTTCAACCTACATGACCAGTCCCGATGCGGGAATCAAGCAAGACATCGAGGTGTGGATTGGTGTGGCGATTGGAGCCATTACATTTACCGGGTCCGTCATCGCTTGGGCCAAGCTCCGGGGATCGATGTCGGGCACCCCGCTGCTTCTGCCGGGCCGCCATTTCATCAATCTCCTGATGTTGGCTGCGACGGTGTATCTCGGGGTCCTCTTCGTAAACGCTACGGACACCAGTGAAGCGCTGATGTACCTCTACATCATGACGGCCATCACCTGCGTGATGGGGATTCACTTGGTCATGGCCATCGGCGGGGCAGATATGCCCGTCGTCGTGTCCTTGCTCAACAGCTATTCGGGATGGGCCGCGGCCGCTTCGGGCTTCATGCTGAACAACAACGCCCTGATCATCACCGGTGCCCTTGTGGGATCCTCGGGTGCAATCCTCTCTTACATCATGTGCGAAGCGATGAACCGCAGCATCTGGAATGTGGTGTTTGGCGGTTTCGGTACAGACTCCGGCGATGCACCCGCTCCGGCTGCCGCAGGGGAGCAAGGGGAAGTCACTGAAATCGATGTGACCGGCTGCGCCAACGAACTGCTGGCGGCCAAGCGGGTCATTATTGTGCCCGGCTACGGCATGGCGGTGGCCCGAGCCCAACACATGGTCAACGATTTGACCCGAATTCTCCGGGCCAAAGACATCGATGTTCGCTACGCGATTCACCCGGTCGCAGGACGGTTGCCCGGGCACATGAACGTGCTGCTTGCGGAAGCGGGCGTGCCCTACGACATCGTGCTTGAGATGGAAGAGATCAATGACGACTTCCCAACGACCGATGTGGTCTTGGTCATTGGGGCGAATGACATCGTGAACCCCGGAGCCCAGACCGATACAAGCAGTCCAATCTACGGAATGCCTGTTCTGGAAGCGTGGAAGTCGGGCATGGTGGTGATTTTCAAGCGCGGAATGGGTGCCGGCTACGCAGGGGTAGCCAACCCGCTGTTCTTCCATGACAACTCGCGAATGTTGTTTGGAAACGCGGGCGACACGATTGCCCAACTGGTGAGCAATCTCCGCGAAGGCTGAGGCCGGGCGGCTCTCGAAGTCCGCGGAGATCACCGCAGTTCGTGACGCGAGGGCACCGATGCCCTAAGACAGAGACGAGCAGGAGCGCACACAAAGATGAGTCGGATACTGGTCACAGGCGGAGCGGGCTTTATGGGTTCGCAACTCGTTCGCAGCCTCGCTGACACCGGACGCGACGTTGTGGTCTTCGATAAGTTGACCTACGCGGGCAACCGCGCTTTCTTGGACGGGGTTTCTCATACCTTCGTGCACGGGGACGTCTGCGATGAAGATGCGGTTCGGCGGGTCATGGGCGATGTGGATGCCGTGGTCCACATGGCGGCTGAAAGTCACGTGGCCCGGTCGTTGACCGGCCCGGATGTCTTTTTGCACACCAATGTGCTGGGCACGCGGGTCATGCTCGATGCAGCCTGCCGTGCCGGCGTGGATCGGTTCATCCACATATCCACGGACGAAGTGTTCGGTCAGGCACCCCACGGGGTGGCCTTCGGACCCGATGCTCCGATGCGTCCAGGGAATGCCTACGCTGCATCCAAGGTGGGCGCGGAAGGTCTCGTTCATGCGTGGCGTCACACCCACGGGTACCCGGCAGCAATCGTTCGCTGCACCAACAACTATGGGCCACGCCAGCACCCGGAGAAAGCGATCCCTTGCTGGGTTCTATCTGCCCTTCATGGTCGGACGTTGCCCGTTCATGGGGAAGGGACCGCCATTCGAGACTGGTTGTTCGTCGAAGACTTTGCCCGGGGAATCATCGCGGGCTTGAACCGATGGCAAGACCAAGCGACGTGGCACTTTGCAGGGCAGCAACATCAAGAGAATCGTCGCACAGCCGGTGCGATTGCATCGATGCTTGGTGCCCCAGGTCTATCCTTCGGACCGGACCGACAAGGCCAAGACTCTCGTTATGCCCTCAACGACATGGGGACGCGTGCGGCGCTCGACTGGGCCCCTCGTGTTGCGATGGAGGACGGAATTCAGCGGACCATTGATTGGTACCGGGAGCATCAAGGACTTTGGGAGCCGGCGCTCATTGGCGCCGCGATTCACTGACCCGTCGGACCCGCTACGGATGCGGAGGTGGATTGATGATGGTGCGAACAACGCCCATCGCGTAGCGGATGCTGGGTCCGACACCGATGGATTGCACCGTGTCATCGTAAGCGCAGGCCACTTTTCGTTCGCCGATGGTGATCCCTTGGCTCAGAAGACTGGCAAGCACCTGATGGTCGAAGATGTAGTCGTCGCTGAAGCGGTGATAGTCCAGCTTTCGCAAAATGTCGGCGCGGAAGCCGCGTGCACCGGAGTGCAGCTCGGAAACATGGGTGCCGAATCGGAGGTTTGCCATGAAGGTCAGGGTCCGGTTGCCTGCTCGTCTCCACAGTGGGATTTGGTCGCCAGCCATGTTCAAAAAGCGACTGCCAATGGCAGCATCGCAAGCAGCCAACACATCCGTCAGCCCGAGGACGTCCTCTGTGGCGTACTGTCCGTCTCCGTGCAGGAGGAGAATCCGTGAGGCGCCCTTATCGAGGGCGGCGTCGTAGCCGGTTTTCTGAGCGGCACCGTACCCGCGGTTTTTGTCGTGCCGAATCAGGTGAAACCCATCCGCCGTCAGCGGCTGGTCTGAGCCGTCGTCCACCACAACCACACCGTCATGGAGTTCGAGAGGAATCTCCGAGAGCACGCGTGTGAGCGAGGACTGCGTGTTGTACGCAGGAATGACGATGGCGGTCTGCATATTCAGGATCCTAACCCAGAAAGCGTCAAGGTAAGGGATTGAGACGGGATTGTGTCCTCAAACACGAAGGGTCGGAGTTCCCGCAAGCGACCGGGCGACGCCCCCGTCCACTTCCGCACCGGATCGCCGAGGTTCAGTGCGCCGGGCATGACAACAATCCGACGGCCGTCGGTTTGGGGAGGAATCGAGACGCGTGTCTCTTCGTCGGGAACGGGTTGGATGCGCGCCGCAGGCCATAGGTCAGGCAGGATGCGATTGCCTGTTAGGTCCAGCACACGGTCTGATGCAGTCAAGGAGTCACGAACAGCCCAGAAATCGGGGTGGGGATTGAGGGCCATCGCCTTGGCCTCCGGACTGCTGTGAATCGCCGACCACCCCGGCGCAGTGGAGGCCGTCATCGTGGCGACTGCCGTTCCCAAGGGAACCAGCCACAGCCAAGCGGTTTTTCGCCACGGAACGGCGCCGAGAAGCAGCAAGAGAGGACCGGTGATCAGCAACACAAGGGCGTACCGTGGAATGTAATGGGTAGCCATTACCCCTAAGAAGTGGGCCACAGTGATTCCGCCAAGCCAAGCCGTTGCAAGGATCGGTCCGAGGTGAGTGTCGAGTCGTCGACGCCTCATCGGCGCCAAACACCCAAGGAGTCCAAGCCCCAGCCACGCGGGAGACGGGACGTGGAGCGCTGCAGTCATGCCTTCCGTCGCTCCCTGCCACCGCACGGATTGCGGAAGATTGTGTTGAGGTCCGCGAGCGAGGAACGTGAGGGCTTTGTCGAGATTGGTCCATGCTCCGGGTCGTCCCACGCCCCAGTAGCCGCGCCGCTTTTCATCCGACGGGTGCCAGCCGAGGTCGGTGGGCAAGGGCGCTGTGCGGCCATGGGCTCGCGCGACGACGACTTGGGTCCGATACACGTTGTACTCGAGACTGTAGGCTTCGGTCACCCATCGAGGAATGCCGGAGTAGATGTTCCAAATCAGGGCCATGGGTGCCAGCCAGACCAACAGGTGGGTTGCCGCGTGAAGGGGCCGAAGGCGCAGAGTCCACCCCATTGCGACGGCAACAAGGGGAGCGGCCACCAGCAAAAAGACCAAGCTCTTCATGGACGTCGCCATGAGCAGAGAGAGTGCGAACCCGAAGCCGAGCCAATTCCACCACCGTCCGCTTCGGAAGGCTCGAACCCCGGCACTGAGGGCGCCGACATGAATTAGACCGTGGAACAAGTAGTCGGTTGGAGGTCCAACAATGCAACCGACCGTCGGAACAAAGAGAGCGAGCCAGCCTCCCGCTACTGCGAGGGAACGCGGACCGATCGCGGTGCCCAGCCGGAACACGGCGGCGGGCAACAATCCTGCCGCAACGATGTTGACCTGCATGAGGGCGATGTGAACCGCGGAACCGGTAGCCTGTGCCAGTTGGACGGCCACCCACGGATAAAACGGGTAGCGCTGAGGCACTGGGTGGTACCGACCTCCCGATTGAATATCGAGCGCCAGCACCACAAACTCGCGCCAGTCCTGACCCACCGGGTACCAGGCAGGGTTGCTCGCCGTGTGGACGGCATCGGCAGCGAGGACACCCGCGATGCTGAGAACCAGCATCCAAGCCGCATCCACTGCGGGCATGGGAATCGTTGTCTGCCCTCCCTTGCTGGACGCAGCAAAGCGAGCACCCGCCGCCCCGACGGCAGCAGCGCCCACCACGATCCATGTCAGAGCAGAGAGTCCAAGCACGACTCATTCATACCGCAATGCGGTCAGGCTGTGTCGCGCAAGAAGGCCTGAAGGCCCTTCCACAACACCCAAACACTGAATCCACCGCACACCAGACCCCAGACCCAGTAGGGCAAAAACAAGGCGTCAGCCATGCGGGCCACATCGGACGGTCCGTTGCCGCTTGCTGTAATGGCGACGCTGGTAAAGAGATAGTCGGAGCGAGAAAAGACACTGAGCGCAAGCTGGATGCCGACGAACAGAACCACCAACTGGGCAGTGTCGCGGCGGGCGCGCGTGCCGCAGTACAAACAGCCGGCCGCAACGCCGGCCACGAAAACCCAGCCAAAGGCGTTTCGGATCACCATCACCAAGGCCACTGCAAGCATCGTGGCCACGGCGACGAGTGCACTCCGTGCGGCCCGACCGTTCCGACCGGCCATGAAGCAGCCGTATGCGGCAACCGCTGGTCCAAGCAGTCCGCCTGCGCTGATGAATGCACGGGCCATGCGGCCCGGATTTCCCGCGGTCAAGGCCGCTCCGGAACCGTCGCTGTACAGCACGAACTGCTCAAAGGAGCACCCCACCATCATGGCAGCAATGCCATGGCCAAGCTCGTGTGCCAACGTGGAAAGCAACACCAAGGGGTACGCAATCAAGCCCCCGAGCGGAAGCAGGTAGATTCCGATGGTCATGATCACGCTGAACAGCAGGGCCGTCCGCGCGCGCCGTTTCGAGAGGGTTGCCATGCCTACGCGTCACCTGATGCACGCGATCGCGCCACCTGCGACGGTGGGCTCGTCCCCGCAATGATCGAACTTGTCCCCAGCAAACAAGCGAAAAGAGCGGTGCGCTTAGGAGATTCCGACACGCTTTTTGCGAGCAGCCATGGCATTTCTTCGGTACACTGAATGAGTATTCATTCAGTTTATGCTGGGGGGCGAGACAAACCATGATCGAAAACAAAAACCGAAACCAAGAGGAAGACAAATCCATTGCGGTCGCAGAAGAGAGTCGTGAGGCCGATTGGAAGTCGAAATCGTTCATGGCATCGATGTTCATGGGCGACCTCGATGTGGCCATGTGCTACCCCTTCCCAGAGCAACCCGTTGAGGACAAGGCGGTCGGCGACGAGTGGTGCGAGAAAGTGGACCAATGGTGCACCGAACACATCGACGGCGAGGAGATCGACGCGACCGGGGAGATCCCGGCTGCGGTGCTGCGTGGGCTGGCCGACATGGGGATGTTCGGCATCAAGATTCCGCAGGAATACGGCGGTTTGGGCCTGAGCCAAACCAACTACATGCGCCTTCTGTCGACGATCGCCAAGCATTGCGGCTCGACCGTGGCCACCCTCAGTGCGCATCAATCCATTGGGGTCCCGCAGCCGCTCAAGCTCTTTGGGACCAAGGCCCAAAAGGAGAAGTTTCTCCCGAAGGTGGCCGCCGGGGCGGTATCGGCCTTTGGGTTGACCGAGCCTTCCGTGGGCTCCGATCCGGCTCAAATGAGCACAACGGCGACCCCGACCGAAGACGGAAAACATTGGGTCATCAACGGCGAAAAGCTCTGGTGCACGAACGGTGTGATTGCAGACCTCTACGTCGTGATGGCGGCGACACCACCGATCCAGAAAAATGGCCGGGAAATCAAACAGATTACGGCCTTCATCGTTGAGCGGGACACCCCGGGGATTGAGGTGATGCATCGCTGCCGGTTTATGGGGCTGCGTGCCATCGAAAACGGGCTCATCCGATTCACGGACGTCAAAGTTCCGGCAGAAAACATCATCTGGGGGGAAGGCAAGGGTCTGCGGTTGGCGCTCACTACGCTCAACGACGGCCGCCTCGGCATCCCCGCCATCACGGCCGGTGCCGTCGGTGCGTTGACCGACCATCTCGCCGCATGGGGGAAGACTCGGCACCAGTGGGGGCGCAACATCGGGGATCACGAGGCCGGCTGCGACAAACTGGCGCAGCTTGGAGGCGGACAGTACGCCATGCAAGCCCTCGCAGATTTTTGTGCGGCCACCTCTGACCGAGGCGACACCGACATTCGGATGGAGGCCGCCGCCGCGAAGATGTACAACACCGAGCTCGGGTGGGACTTGGTCGACCTCGGGCTCCAGTTCAAGGGCGGACGTGGGTATGAGACTGCGCGCTCATTGGAAGCGCGGGGCGAAACGGCTGTGCCCATCGAGCGGGCCTTCCGAGATGCCCGGATCAATCGGATTGTGGAGGGAACGACCGATGTGATGCACCTGTTCTTGGCTCGAGAATCCCTCGACAAGCACTTGGGCATGGCCAAGCCGTTGTTGAGTCCCAAGAGCAGTGTGGGCGACAAACTCAAGAGCTTGCTGACCTGCGCGCTGTTCTACGCCCGGTGGTACCCCATGCTGTGGATTGGGGGCCTGTTTACGTCATTCAGTCAGTTCGATGACGACCTCGCCGACCACATGCGGTGGATCGAATCGCGGTCGAGGAAGCTCGCGCGCACGCTCTTTCACGCGATGATTCTGAATGGACCGAAGCTGGAGATGAAGCAGTTGACGCTGGCTCGACTGGTCGACATTGGCACCGAACTCGCCGTGATGGCGCTCACGGCTGCGCGTGCCCAGACCGATCGCGACAACGGAGACGCATCCACCACGCTGCGTGCCCAGTATTGGCTCGAGCGCAGTCGGTCGCAGGTAGATGGCTTGTTCCGCGAGATCAAAAACAACACCGATGGCACCGCGCGCAAACTCGCGACGCAAATGATGGAAGAAGCCGAAATCTTGGAGACCCCCGAAGTGGTGTTGCAACCGCTCCCCGATGAGCACGGATCGGACATCACAAGTGGACGTCAGGACCGACGTTTGGTCTTCGGCGGCGTCGTTGAGCGAGGTGAGCAAGAGGCCTCGAAGTAGGCCTCCGCTGACCGCGCTGCAGTTCCCATCCCGCTGGTTGCTGGCATGTGGGAGTATGGGACCCAATGCGTTGGTTTTTGATCATCCTCAGTCTTCTGCTCTCCGCGATGGCTACTCCTGCCTCGGCGCAGAACCCTGGAAGCGCACCGAACGCCGGGCCCGCCCACCATGGTGCGCCCGGCGAGCGGCTCTGGCAGGCGCCCACTGAAGGACGAAACGAAGGAGTTTGGTACGTCGAAATTGCAGTATGGTCGACGCAAGGAGCACCGACGGTCACGATCACGACTGGCGGCGAACAGCGGACTCGCATCCTCAACTTGACCGATGTCGGTGTGTACTCGGCGACCTTTCAAGTGCCGTACGGGCGACTGCTCCCGGTGGAGATTCGTATTGCGGATGGCCCGCGCTTCGACGACCTTGTTGTGCTTCACAACGGCGATCAGCGCCATTCGTGGCTGGTCACGGAGAATGGAGAGGTCAAGCGGTCTTCCTCTCCGGTGAGCCAAGAGAGCATGGCGATTCAGGAGGCTGTTTTCTTGGGGGGCGGTGCACTGTGGATCCTGATTGTCAGTCTCGTGATCGTGCTGGGTCGGCTTGAGCGAGACGGTCGGGCCGTGTCCTTCCGTCTTCCGGAACCGGTGTGGCTGTTGCTATGGTTGGGGCTTGCTGTAGCCTGGACATGGCCATCGGCCTTGTCGGACAACAACCTCGTCGTGGGTCGTCACTTCGATACCCCGGGGACGCTTTGGGTCATTGGTGCCGCAAACCGGTTGCTGGGGAGCGTGGATGCCTACACCGCTTGGCCGTTGGGGGGCGACATCAGCCGCCTCGACTCGTACCTCTTGGTGCCCATCGCCATCGCGCTGAAGTCCCTCGGAACCGGAAAGATCTTTGGCCTAATTGGCATTGTGGGTGTCGCGGTCAACGCATGGTCGGCCACCCATTTCGCGAAGGCCGTTGGGGCCAAGCAGCCGTGGACGATGCTCGCCGGGTTTGGTTACGGATTCTGCGGGATGGCGGCGACGGGTCTACTCGAGGGCCACGTGTACCAGGTGTTCAACCCGTGGCTGCCATGGTTCGGTGCCCTGCTGTGGCGGGCCAGCAGCGAGGACGGAACGCGTCGGCAGTCGCTGGGTGCGCTGGGTTTGTTCGTGCTGTGCTGGCTCACCACAGCGTATGTGGGCGTGATCGCGTTGGCGATGGCGGCGATGCTGCTGTTGCGATCCGACAAGCGACCGCGCGAATTGATGGTGGGCGCTGCGATTTTTATGGCCGCCTATGTCGCCTACTACATGCACGGAACCGCCCCGTCCCGGGAGGAACTGGAGCCCCTCAACCCCATGAGTGCCCACATGTCGGGTCTTCTGGCTGCCACCCCCGAGATTGATCGGGCCGAGCACTCGATGGCCCCAATCGTCTTCGGCTGGATGCTTGGACTGGTGGTTCTGGGCACCAAGGTGCTGCCACGGGGCCGATGGCGCGCGCTCATGTGGTCGGGCGTTGGTGCGGTTGTGGCCTCGATGATTCCGCAGTTCGCAGCCAGCCACAACCTCATCTTGCTGCCCGCCAACTTGTCTTGGGTCACCGGACCGGTGGCTGGCTTCCTCCGGTTTCCAATTCGCTGGGCGTGGCTGTGGTCGCTGTGTGGAGGGGTGGTGGCCGCACGCGTGGCCACCCACATGGCGCCGCGCTGGGGATGGCGGGGCCTGCTGATTTTAGGGGTGGTCATTGCCGAGGCGTTCATGCGCATCGGCACGCCCTATCGGCAGGAGTTTCGCTACATTGCGGGGCCCACCGAACTGGGCGGGGCTGAAGGTCCGATGCTCGAGTTGTTGCCCATCGTGGAGAATCGCGGGGTGAATCACGACCGTTGGATGGCCAACTTCTCGTGCCTCGACCAGCTGAGCCACGGTCTCGCCATTGCCGAAGACTGCGTGCACAGCAAGCCTCATCGCATGCGTCAGCACCTCAATTTTTGGCTCCAAGATCGGCTGCTGCGTGAGTCTCCCGGGACTGTGGCCCCCACCCTTGCGGGCCTTGGGTTTAAGAGCATCATGCTCCGCCCCGATCTGTTTCTGACCCAAGATGCATCGTTGATGGAGGCCGAACTCCGCAGCGTTGACAGCAACCCAACGCTGATTCGAGACGGCGGCGTCCATGCCTTGGTGTTTTCATTCAAGGGCAACCCCGCCGAATCGCCAAAGGAATTGCTGCGCACCATCAAGCCGCCTGAGAATCCTCGCCTGAGCCGACGCCAATGGATCGGTGACGCTCACCATGGGCGCTACAACGGCATTGTGGCGCTGGGTTCGTGGGTGGTCATTGCACTCAGTCTTGCCGTCGCAGTGAGGCGCCGTTGATTGCGTCATTGAGGCGGTGGGTGGTGCGGATCGGCGTGGGGCTTGTGGTGGCGCTGTTCGGTCACATTGCCCTGTTCTCGGTGGCCCCAGTGCCGGTGACTCCGCTCATGGTCCTCCGCCTGACCGAGGGGCATGGATTCGCCAAAGATTGGGTGTCAATCGAACAGATGAGCCCCCATCTCGCCCGGGCGGTGATCGCAGCCGAGGACAACCGATTCTGTGAGCACAACGGCGTCGACTGGTCGGCGGTGGGCGATGTGGTGTCGGAATACCGAGAGGATGGACGGCTCCGCGGCGCCAGCACGGTCTCGATGCAGACGGTAAAGAACCTCTATCTCTGGCCGGGGCGGAGCGTGATCCGCAAAGGCATCGAGGTCGGCTTGGTCCACGCGCTCGAGGCGGCGTGGTCCAAAGAGCGCATCATGGAGGTGTACCTCAACATCGCCGAACTGGGTTCAGGCGTGTACGGTGTCCAAGCCGCCGCTCAACATCACTTCGGTCGGGACGCGGCCGACCTGACCGCCGCACAGTCGGCGGCATTGGTGTCGATTCTGCCTGCGCCATTGCACCGTGATCCGACGGCACAGACGTCTTCCATGGGTCGGCGCGTGGGTCGAATTCGGCGATCGATTCGCAACCTCGGACCCTTGTTGGCGTGTGTTCCTGCGCCGCAAAATGGCGGTGCATGGACGCCGAAGCTGCAGGCTCCCTCCAAAAAGATCGATCCGTCGACTTCCACATCCCCCACGGCAGAAGAGACTGCAACAGAGAGTGCCGACCCACCCCCCGTCGAGTCGGGTGCCGATGGCCCCAATCCCTCGGCGTTCCCGACCCACAGTCTCACCGAGCAGAAGCAGCGAAGACGCAAAAAGAAACGGCGCAAGAAGCGCAAGTAGAAGCCAATGCTCAGGCTTCTTCAACCCCGTTGAGGAAGTAGGTCTTCACTTCTCCTTTGTTTTTGATGGCGACGAGGCCTCGTTCTTCGATCCGAAACCCCTCCGATAGGCGTCGAGCGGTCTCTTCGGACAGTTGAATACGGCCCGGGACCCCATGCTGCTCCATGCGCGCGGCCATGTTTACGGTGTCGCCCCAGATGTCGTAGGCGATCCGTGTCTGGCCGATCACACCCCCCCACGCCACGCCCGAGTGGATCCCGATGCGCACTTCGAGGGGCAGGCCAAAGCGCCCAGAGAGGGTGTGGGTGACCTCGACCATCGACAACGCCAGCGTGGCAATGGCGTCCTCGTGGCCCGGGTAGGGATCGGGGGCACCGGCTGCGATCATGTAGCCGTCCCCCATGGTCTTGATCTTCTCGAGTCCAAGTCCGTCGGCGAGCTGGTCGTATTCGTGAAAGATTTCATCAAGGATTCGGATGAGTTCGTGGGGTCGAATGGCCTCGGCCATCTTGGTGAACCCCACGATATCGGCCATCATGACGGTGCACTCGTCATTCGACACTTCAAAGGGGGGTTCCTGACCGCGCTTGAGTTGGTCGACGGCGGCCCGCGGCAGGGTCATGAGCAGAATCGTGTCGGCCCGATCCGACTGCGCAATGGCCTCTCGCTCGGCTTGGTGCACGGAACTTCGAACCGTGCCGCCGATGAGCATGAGGGTGATGGCGGCCAAAATCTGAGCGGCCATTTCGGGGGCTTCGTGGGAGGCCCGCGCACCGACCACAAGAACGCAGGCCGTAAACGCCACAAACATGGCCCAGCCGATCACCACCGGCAGCACCCGGTCTTCTCGAAAAAAGATGACCTGCGGGAGGAGCGACAGCGGCAGCAACCAGAAGTGAATGCCCCACGTGTCGGGAAACATCACCATCTGAATCGGCACCCCAACCAAGCCAACCAGACTCAGAATGATCGCGGCTGCTCGGTACTGTCTTCGATGCTGCAGCCAGCACACACCGCCGATGGTCGCCTGACTCAGGAGGTTCCCCCACAGGCCGTTGAGGTTGTCTTGAATGAACACCCATGGAATCACGGCGATGCAGGCACTGAGGCCCAGTACGCACAGGGAATTGAGCAGTCGAACCCGCTTGGCATCGAAGGTGTCGAGGCCGTCGTGCACACCGAGGTTCTGGATTTTGTGGAGCAAAGCCGTCATGATGAAGAACCGGCGCCGATTGTACAGCGTCGGTCGCCCGGTGTGCGGCACGGTCGCTGCATCATGAGGCTACAGGAGAGACGTCATGCGAATCGCAATTGCTGCAGCCTTGATGTTGACGATGGGGTGCCGTCCAAAGACCACCGACTCGGGCACCATCACCGACCTCAACCCGTGCGAAGAAGGCCAGATCTTGGCCTCGAACGGCGAGTGCGTCAGCGGGGCTTCGGACGACGATACGGGCGGGTAGTCACTCGCAGTGTGCAGTCGGCATCTCGACGGCATTGTTGGTCTCATCGCACTCGCGGACCACCTCGATGCCATCCCGATCGTCCACCACCACGGCCAAGCCCTCGGGGCCAATGGCACTTGCAGCGACGCGGATTTCAAACAGTTCTGAGCTGGCGCCGGGGACGATGGGCGGCGACACATCGACCACCTCAATGGCCGTCCATTCAGGGCTCGTCATGCGATAGATGGTGAACTCGATGTCGTGCCGCAAGGTCGCCGTGCCCCGGTTTCCAATGCGCACGCCGAGCAGCACATAGCCTTCGCTGCACTCGGCGGTGCAGTGATCGGTGAGGGCGACGGCGTCGGGGGCGTCGGTGCCGTAGACCGGGTTGAGATCGCCCGACCGGAAGTTGTTGTGGAAGGGCCAGTTGGGTTCGGGCGGCGATGGGATCGACAGGTCATCGTTGATGTTCACGATGTTGTAGGCGTGCTGGTTCCACGTGGTGCGTCCCCCCAGCCAGCCGCCGTCGCCGCTGCTGATGGCGTACAGCCCCTTGGCCTCGTAGCCGTGGTGACCGCCGCCGTTGGGCACGATGATCTCGGGTTCTCCGTCGCCATCCGCATCCACAATGACCGGAAACTCGTGCAGGGTTCGCGAGGCGTGGGTGGCGTCGGCCAACCGAACTTCTCCCGTGGGGCCGTCGAAAATATACAGGCGGGTTTCGTCGGCGTAGACCACCTCGGGCCGTCCGTCGCCCTCGAAATCGAACACCGATGATCCGGTGGCGTGGGACGATGCGTCCTCGACGCCGGCGCTCCACACAATGGTGCCGTCGGGTTCGTAGACCACGTAGTGGGTCGCGGTGGCGACCCCAATCTCGGGCGAGCCGTCGGCGTCGAAATCCGACACCGTGGGCGGCCCGCCGTTTCCGGAGCCCAGCAACTCCCAACTCGCGATGGGGGTGCAGGTATGGTCCATCACCGTGGCCGTGGAGTTGCCCACCACGATGGCCTCGCCGTCGCCGTCGCCGTCAAAGTCTGCAACGGCGGGAAAGCCGTCGGTTTCGGCGTCGTCGCGGGAGCAGATCTCGGTGCCGTCGGGCGCGTACAGGGTGTTGCCGGCCACGATTTCTTGAATGCCATCGCCGTCGAGGTCGCTGATGGCGGGAATGAAGCCCACCTCGGCGTAGGCGTTGTAGCCGCCTTTGCCGCTTGTTCCGCTGAAGCGCTGGGCACCGGTGGCGCCCTCAAAGACCAGGTTTGCCACCACCACCTCGACCGACCCGTCGGCTTCGAGGTCGGCGAGCGCCGGGGCGTGACCGCCGCATTCGAGGGTCTGTTCGCTCATCCACTCAATGGTGCCATCCACGAGCAGCGCCCCGATGTGGCAGGGCGGGCCGCCGGGCGGGGGCGGCGGCGTGGGCGGTGGAGGCGGTCCCACGGGTGCGTCGTCATCGGGCGGTGGACCCATATCGCCATCGGGCGGGCCGTCGGGAACGCCGCCGCTGACCACCTCGAACAGGGTCACGATTTCAGCAGTGCCGTCTCCGTCGATGTCACCCAGCGCTGGAGTGGTGTACCGGTACGGAAAGTACTGGTCGCCCACGTCATCGACCCAGCGCTTGAGGATGAGGTGGTTGTCTGTGCCGGTGCCGTCGATCCGGCGCAGCACGCCGTGGGCGCCGTCTTCGGTGCCCGAGTCGTCGGTGGTCACCACGATGTCGGGCACGTCCCGGTTGTCGATGACGCCGTCGCCGTTGTCGTCGGTGAGTTGGCCCACGACTGGGGTGCTCAGCACCGTGTCGTACTCGGGGTAGCCTTCAAAGGTGGTGATGGCCCACTCGGTGGCGATGGTCAAGGGGCCGGTCACGGGCTCGCTGCGGCAGGTCTCGTCGATGGTGACGGCATCGGTCACCTCGAGGGGCGGACACTCGGCGGGCTCGGGCGGTACGTCGGTGTCGGGTGGAGGCTCTTCGACCGGGCTGCCCGTGTCGTCGGGTCTCGGATCCGTGTCGTCATCGGGGGGATCGGACGGGTCGGGACGAAACGTATCCTCGTCTCCCCCGGGCTTTGCGTCTGCTACGGGCTTGCCGATCTCGTACTCCACGCACGAGACGGCGAGTGCAGCAATCAACAGCGATGTACGCATGGGCTCTCTCCGGTGGCACCGAGGCTCAAATTTACCACACAGCGTACGCTGTCCAGCGCCCGCTTTCACCAAGTTTTCGGCCGTGTTGCTGCACCTGCTGCACCAAGAAGCGATCGCTCGATGCGCGGAGGGCGCGCGACTGGTGCATCAAGACGTAGCGAATGCCGCCGGTCTGGGCGGCCGCCTTCAGGTCACCCCACGCCGCCGTCTCGGCCAGAGTCGCCCACTCGCTGGCCGCCGGACTGCGGCGACGGTTGATGGTGCCGGTCACGGGCTGGCGGTGGTGGGCTTGCAGCCAGAGGTCGGCGTGGGCTGCGGAAGCCGGCAGCGTGATCACAGCGCCGCGGGGTTCGGCCGCAAGGACTTGAAGCACCGCTGGAGGGGCGGCGTTGGTGGTGGCTACGCCGCCAGCGGTGGGGCTGAACAGGGCACAATCGGCTGCGATGGCGAGCCCAAGGGCGATGCACAGTCGGCGGTCGCCGCGGGTGGCCAAGGCCGCCAGCAGCGCCACGGCCAAGCTGGCACCGCCCGCCAAGCGCCACACGAGGCTCAGGTTTCGAAACCCGGGCAGTCCGTCGACGAGCGCGTAGGGACGGGTTCCCTCGGACCCGGGCCCCAGCGCCAGCACCGCGCACAGCGCGCCCGCCACGGCCCACGGCAGAGCGGTTCGCGGGCTGCGGATGCACCCTGCAAGTGCCGCAATCACCAGCGCGACGCCCAGATAGCCGGTGTGCAGGTAGCCCTGTCCGGTGTCGGTGGCCTTCTGGATGGCGATGTCGGCGGTGTCGATGGGCCACACCATGCCGAGCGCCGATGCGGCGCCAAAGCTGGCTCGGATGCGGTTCAAGATGGCGGGGTCACGGGTCGCGAGGTGGCCGGCATCGGTGTGGATGCCGTGGGTCCACAAGGCCAGAGGAACGGCAAGGCCGAGGCCCACTGCCAAGGGACCAAGGGCCTTCAAGCCGCGCGAGGGCAGTCTGTTGAGGGTGAGCACCCCCACCACCACTGCGGCGATGACCGCGGCGTACCAGCTGGCCACTGCGGCGAGCAGAAGGGCTCCACCGGCAGCAAGAGTGGCCCCCACACTCGGGGTGCGCAGGGCCCGCCAAGCCGCCCACGCGGCCAGCACCGGAGGGGCCCCCGCCACCGCCTCGGTGGTGCCGCACGCCGCTCCCGCCAGTAGGACGGGGGCCGTGCCGTAAGCAATGCCTGCAATCCATCCGGCCCGCTTGGCATTGGGGGCCTCGAGTTCCTCGCGGAGCCACTCGGTGGAAAAGCGCTGCATGACCCATCCGCTCAAGGCCAACTGCAGGGTGATCCATGCGGTGTAGGCGACATTCAGCCCCAAGACCGGCACCGCAATCGCCGCGAACAGGCCGCCTATGGGGTCGGGCAGCAGCACCGTTCCGCCGTCGGGGTGGTTGAGGGCATCGGTCTGCCATGGCAGCGCACCGCTGGTGAGGGCATCGGCTGCAAACTGCATCGACCACATCGAGTTGTGCACGTCGGTCCACACGCCGCCGGGCACGGTGTTTGGGTCGGTCCACAGACCGGGGCCCATCACCGCCATCGATACCGCAATCCACGCGAGGAGTTCGAGGCCAATTGTCCGCATGGATCCAAGCCTAACCGGAGCGGCTCATGCTCTCTCGTTGCCTCGCCCTTGGCCGGGGAGGAATCGTGGGCAGGGCGCTACTGGCCCCCGCACTGACTGGGCACACTCGCCGTGGTGCAGTCGCAGTCGGCTTGGCCCGGCAGGCACACGCACGCCGGCACCTCAACGCTTTCGAGCATGGGCTGGGTGGCGGCGCAGCCGCGCGGGCACGCTTCTGGGTTGGCTTGCATGCAGGTGCGGTACGCGTCGACCAGCTGGCGGCGATCCTCGGGGCTCGCGAGTGGATCGCGACCCTCGTTGTCGGCCCGATAGCCCTCGCGGAAGGACGCCATGCAGGCGATCACAGACTCTTGGCACGCGGTGCTGCACGGCGGATTGACCTCAAGGCAGCTGTTGGCCCACTCCCAGTCGAGCACGGGCATCTCGTGTCCCCCCAGCTGCTGGGCCGGGTTGGAGGCAAAGATGTGCAGCGTGGCCTCGTGACCGGCGGCGGTGAGCAGCGTGTGCCCGGGGACGGCGGTCGAGTGGGCCGCATTGTCGTTGTCGTACATCAGCAGGCAGCTCCGGAAGGCGCCGTCGCTCGGAGTGGGGAGCACCGGAAAGTAGTTGCAGGTCTCGCAGGGGGCTTCGGTGAGGCAGTCCCCTGCGTATTCCTCGAAGTCACTCCGGGTGCATGCACCTTCGCAGTTGGGCAGCGCCAGTGAGCCGTCGTCTTCGCTGTACAGGCCGCTCCCCCCTTGGTTGATGCCGCGGATGCGGTCGGGAAAGCAGGTGGCGGCAAACACAGAGAACATGGAGTTTTGGCTGAATCCAGAGAAGTAGACCTTGTCGGCATCGACCGTGCCCGCCGCGATCATCCGGTCGACCATCGAGAACACGGTCTCGAGGTAGGCAATCTCGGGGCTGCTCTCGGCGTCGCACTGGGCCCCATGGTTGGCGGCGTTGACGTTGTTGTCGAGGGGAAAGCGCCACCCACCTGTGGGCGACGAAAGTTCCATGGTGCGCAGGTTGTACTGCCGCGCGAGCTGCACCACCTCGGCCGGGTTCTGCAGCGAATTTTCGGTGTAGCAGTCGGGAAGAATCACGAGGGGCAGGGCCTCGGTGGGGCGCACCGGGTCCACGTAGGTGGTCAGGCAGCGCTCCTCGTCGTTTTGGTTAAACCGGTAGGTGGTAAAGCCCTCGTCGGTGCTGCATTCGCAGGCATTGGCGGCCGATGAACTCTCGGTGCACGCGGTGGGTTCCGAGTCCGTTGGGCTGTCGCTGTGGCTGGAGTCCAGAGACGAGTCTTTGGATGCATCGTCGGAGCAGCCCAGTGCGAGCAACAGGAACAGAGATGAGAGCGCGGGTTTCATGACGATCCTCCTCGGTATGAAAACGGTATACATCAAGCCCAATGGGCCTGTCTTTTGGCCGCGCCTGACCCGCCGCAATGGCGGGGTTGAAGGCGAAATTTACGGGGGGGCTGGTGCGGCTTTATGGCTGGACCGGTGGCCCCAAGGCGGCGCAACCGGTGGCGTAAGTAAAGCGCATTTGGACGGCACCCTGCAGCCGGTCGCCTTGTTTGCGGGTGTGGGATTGGGGTCTAATGCTGTGAACCCCAGCCCACCGGATCGCTCGATGAACCCAACGGCCTCCCGTATCGTTGAACGCCTCCTCGGCGAGGTGGTCGGTCAGGACCTCAGCCGCGAGCAGATTCTTGTGCTGGTCCGCGTACTGAAGAAGCACGGGGCACTCGGGCCGTTCGCCGATCGCCTGTCGGCGACGCCTGCATCGACCGCGGGTGATTGGCGAATGCGGTTTGAGCTCGCTTGGGCACTCCACCGGCAGCCCGAAGCCGCCGAAGCGATGGCGCGCGCCGTGCGAGCGGACCCCTCCTGCGCGGTGACCGCGTTGGCTGCGGTGGAGTTTTTTATGGCAGCCCGCGACCAATCCCGCGCGATTGCGTTGGTGGATGTGGGCCTCACCCATACCCCCAAGTCGCGGCCGTTGCTGCGCCTTCGGGCCATCCTGAGCAGCTACGTGCGCCCGGCCAACGCAGACGAGGACATCATGGCCGCGTGGAAGGGGCGACTCCACGACTGGTGGGTGGTGGTCGACTGCTGGGCACGAATCGGGCGCTACGATCGCATCGACGACGCCCTCGAGGAGCTGCGGGCACTCCACCCCCATGATCCGACCGTCCACACCGCCCTCGGGCGGATGGCGCTGTGGCGGGGCGATACGGCAGCCGCAGCAGCGCTGGCGCAGACCGCACTCGATGCAGAAGCCGCCAATAGAGAGGCGCCCTTTGTGTTGGGGGCGGTCGCTGTGCTGAAGGGCCAGTACGCAGAGGCGATGCCACTGCTCGATGCGGCCATCGACGGCACCGGCCGGGTTCGGTGGCTGGCGGAGGATGCCGCCCTCGCATTCAAGGCCTGTGCTTTGCGGGGCCTGCAGCAGTACGAACAGGGCAAACAAACGGCCTCAAAGGCCATGTTCAAGGCCCAAGACTACAACGTAGCGGCCCACATCGCCCGACTCACCAACTCGTTCTATACCCACAGACGGCTCTTCGCGATCAACCCTCGGTTCCTGGAGGTCGCCAGTCAGGTTCATGACCTCGTTGGCGATCCACAAACGGCATGGACCGGCGACCCGAAGGCCTTCATCGATGGCATGGCTGAGGTGGAGCAGCGGCTTGCAGGCAATCGTTCGTCGTTGTCGAGCTGGGTCGATGATCGCGGTGAACTGCAACGGCACACCGTACCGCCCTACCCGCGAAACTTGGGCCGATTGACCCAGATGCTCATTCGCGTGCGTTCGCCCGACGCTGTGCGGGTTGAGTTCGACCGCTTGATTGCCCAGCATCCTCACGACCCGACGGTGTTTACCTACCGGGGTGAGTTTCAGATCTGGATGGGCGACTACGCCGGAGCCACCGCCGACTTTGAGACGGCGCTGGCCCTCGACAAAGAGACCACATGGGCATGGATCGGAATGGCGGCGGCCCAGATGGGCACGGGCCAGTTGCACCGGGCCCTCGATACGCTGGCCA
>DEBL01000079.1:0-5941 GCA_002348535.1 Deltaproteobacteria bacterium UBA2957
CTCGTCCTGTTCGGCGCCGACTTGGTGCGCGTCGATGTGCCCGATCACCCCAATGCGCTGGCGACCAGTCGGTTGGGGTCCACCTTGCTCGGGCCGCCTACAGACGGGACCCCGTGGCGAGAGGAACCCATCCCCGAACCCACATCGACACCCATTCACGAGAGCATCGGTCGCGAGGCTCGCTCCGCCATGAATGTCGACGCATGGCACCACGCCGGGATTCGCGGCGCCGGGGTCTCGGTCGCCGTGTTCGACATTCAGTGGTTCGGACGCGAGTTGAATGCCGCGCTCGCCGACGCTCCTTCGCACGACTGCTTCGGTCATCGATCATGCGCCCTGCCCATCGACACAATTGATCCGCAGTTTGCCTTTGAGACTGGCGGCCACGGCATTGCCTGTGCGGAAGTCATTCGTGCCATCGCACCCGATGCCGAACTGCATCTCGTCCGCGTCAATGGACTGACGGCCTTGGAGAACGCCGTTGAGTGGGCGGTTGCCGAAGGCATCGACATCGTCAGTATGTCCATGTCGTTCTTCAATGAATCCTTTTACGACGGAACGGGTTCAATCGCTGACGCAATGGATGTATTGAGTGCCGGGGGGACGCTCATGGTCGCGAGTGCGGGGAACTACGCACGGCAACACCACGGAGGCGTATTCACAGACACTGATCTCAATGGGTTGCATGAATTCGATGGCGGTTCCGAGACCTTAGCGGTTCACCTTTCAGAGGGGACACCCAAGCTATCGGTGACTTGGGACGAATATCGCTCGTGCGGTGAGACCGACATCGACGCCTACCTGTACAACCAAGATGGGTTGCTCGTCGGCCGCAGCAAGCGAGAACAGTCTCCGAGTTCTGAAGGATGTTTCCCCGCGGAGACCATCACCGCGGCGGTGGCCGAGGATGGCTGGCACTACTTGAAATTGTACAAATCAAGAGGTCCGGTCGGTGTCGAATTCAACGTACTCACCCGGAGTGGATACCTGTACCGCCCGCATGCTCGCGGGTCCGTGACCGATCCCGGCAGCCACCCCAGTGTTTTCACCGTCGGTGCCGTCGACGCGGACGGGTACCGGTTCAACGAAGTTGAAGAGTTTAGTTCTCAGGGCCCGACCCCCACCGGGCTTCACAAGCCAGACATTGCGGGACCCGATGGACTCACAACAACGGTGTATGGGCCAGGACGATTCTTCGGAACCTCTGCCTCGACTCCGTCGGTGGCAGCCGCCATTGCGCTCATCATGAGCGAAGACCCCACCCTGACTCCGCGAGCCGCCGCTGAGTTCCTCTCGGCGAACGCGGTCTCCGAAAGCCCCCACTGGACCGACGACCCAACCGATGTTGGGGCTGGTAAAGCCCGGTTGCCTGCCATCAACATTCCTACCACCGGTTGCGCGCAACGCATGACGCTGATCCTACCGCCTCTGTTGCTGCCCCTCGCACGAGTTCGAAGGCGCCCACAAGGCGCATCCATTCCATCGATGCAGTGCGACACAAGCGCCAAAACACCATTTTCACTCCCAAACAGCTCCCCGCCTCGGTAGACTGCCTGCACTAGGAGTATTCCATGCATCCATCCAGCATGATTGCCTTGATTGCACTGACGGGCTGCGGCAACGATCAACCGAGCGTCGAGCGCCTTGTGTCCATTGATGCCACGGAGCCAGTGAGCATCCAATTGCACGACGCTGTTGGCGATCGCACCATTCCCGTATCCTTGCGCCAAGTCAACAGCTACGGTGTGGGTGTTGGTGGCGGTACCGCATTCGTTGCCGTCCGAGGCGGCGCCAGCATCGGAAGTGGCCGCGTCAGCTTTGATTCGACCGGCTACGCCACTATCAGCGTGTCGGTACCTGCAAGCACCATTGCCGAGATCCAAGTCCAGCAAGCCGACTTGACCAACGACCTCGGCTCTGCGGCATCCATCTATTCCGTGGGCGCCGCCCCAACTGACTTGCCCTTGGGCGATGTACACCTGCTCCCAGATGACCTCAGTCGACTGGACCACCTGATTGCCGGCAACAGCGGGGTTACGGTTGGTTCAGACGACGAAGTGTGGTGGGTTCCGGCGGCGGCAGGAAGCCTGCCTCACCAAGTGGCCGACTTGCCGTTTTCAATCGATGGCATGTGGAGTGTACACATCGATGCGGACGGCGTTCTCGACGCGGCCATCTGGGCCGACACCCAAGTGGTGCTCCTCCGTGGAAGGGCCGATGGAGGCTACGGCTGGGGAGGCGCTTGGACAGCGGGCGAGCGCGATATCGCTGGCGTCGTCGCTAACGACGTGAACGGCGATCGTCTCACGGATTTGGTCGTTGCGATGACCAGCGAATCCGACTCGTTGGTTGAAGTCATGATGGGAGATGGCTTGTGGAACTTTGAACCGGTGGACCCGCTCGAATTGAGCTACCCGCTCGATGGGATTTCGGCGGCCGATGACAACAACGACGGCGACCCGGACGTGACGGTGTTGTCGGGGGCCACGGGGGTGCTTCGACGGTACACGGTGACTGACAACGGCTGGGTTGGTGGAACTCCGCCCGAAATTGCGCAGTACAAGGCAGACCCCGGGTCTGTGTTGCTCCCCCCGGTCGATCTCGACTCTGAGGGCGCGGCAGAGATTGCAGTGGTTGGGCCCTCATCGGCCAGCGCACAGGACCTCGTCTTTTATGTCATTGGAGAGCCTCCCACGAAGTATCCGCTGAGTTTCACACCCTTCAACGCTACCTTCGCCGATGTTGACTCAAACGGCACCCAGGACCTGATCGCATTGGAAAACAATGTGCTCAACGCGATCAGGTTTGTCGCCGATGAAGACCGGTTTATCTCGCAAGCCACCGTCGGCGTGGGCAACTCCGGGCCGGTCGTGGCGCGCGACTTTAACGGGGACGGCTTGGCCGAACTCGCAGTGCTCGACAATGGCATCACCGTGCGAACCGGTGAACTCACCGAGGCTGGCATCTGGTCTGTGGAGTCTTCAGGAATGCGCAGCTACGCCATCGATCTGGTCGGGCCCGTGTCCGTGGGTGATTTTGCTGGCGACGGCAAAATTGACGTGATCGGTGTGGCGAACCCAGAGGGTATCCCGAAGATCAAGGGTTGGTGGTTCGTCAACGGCGACAGCGGCCCCTCACTGCAGACCGCTGGAAAAGTAGACACCCAACCCGGCTTTCTGCTCGATTTCGCGCACTGCGACAACAATGCCTATGCTCTGGTTCAAGGGGCTGAGGCGACCACCCTTCACCGGGCGCGGATCGACGAGTCCACGGCCAACTTCGGGCTGACCGACATGTGGGGAGCCAAGCCGGTGCAGGGGAGCTTCATTGACTGCGGGTGGGCCACTCCGTCGGCGCGTGGGGTTGCCGTCTCCGACGGCGATGGCAACTGGGTCTTGTACAAGAACGATGGCAGCGAAGTTGACTCCGGCAACTTCGGACCCACTGCGGGCATCGGCATGGTGGACACAGATGGGGATGGTGTCGACGAGGTGGTCAACTGTGCAGAAGCCGGCTGCCGAATCTTGGGGGCAGACTTGAATGGCGACGGGCGCGAGGAAGTCACAACGAGCGGCTTCCAGACCCGTGTAGATGGGGGTCGTGCCCTGCCCAACGGGGGCTGGCTCAATGCGACCGACGTGGACAACGACGGCCTGCTCGACCTCACCACCTACGATGACGACGGCGGTGTTTTCTCCATCTTTCGCGGCATGACCAATGGGGTCGCACCCGCGGTGAGTGTAAAGGTGACTCGAACCACCATTGGCCCGGGCTTTCTTGCCGATGTGGACCGAGACGGTGACTTGGAATTTGTATCGGTAGATGCCGACGGAAAGCTGGTTCACTCCCGCACTTCGGACTGACGGTCATGTCCGACCACGTATTTGTGACGGGGGCATCGGGCCGAGTCGCAGCGTCACTCATTCCCCGTTTGGTGGCCGCTGGACACACCGTCACGGGCTTGGCTCGTAGCAAGGCCAAAGCCCAGCGGGTCCGAGCATTTGGCGCCACGTGTGTCGTGGGTGAACTGAGCCATCCGACTGTGATGGACGAGGGGCTCGCCGGTGCGGTAATCGTATACCATCTCGCCGGAGGGATGCGGGGGGCTGGTATCCAGACACCCGATCGAATCAACCGCCTCGGGAGCCTATCGCTCATTGACCGTCTGGAACATGCACCACAGGTTAAGGCAATCGTGTTTGCCAGCAGCTGTGCAGTCTATGGGGACCAAAGTGGCGCTGCGGTCGAAGATGGCTCTCCGGCCCGCCCTCACACCCGATATGGCGCGTCAAAGGCGGCCGCGGAGGAGGCCTTCGAACAGGCACATCGGCGCGGCATGCCCGTACGAATCGCGCGTTTAGCAGCCGTTTACGGGGCAGGCTTCCCCTTCTTGCTCGAGGACTGGATTCGATCCGGAAGAGCGTGGCTCCCCGGCGATGGGACCAACTCGATTCCTACGATTCATGTAGACGATGCGGTCGAAGCGCTGGTCCGCTTGGGTACCCAACCCACCCAGCACGTGCACTACAACGTGGCCGACTGCGACTCCATTACGAGCCATGAATTCTACACTGCGGTCGCACAAGCCATCGAAGGCAGCGCGCCTCGCTACTGGTCTCCGTTGGTTCCTCGGGCAGCGTCACTCGCCGCCGCTCGGTTGAATGAACGGATTCAGTCCAAAGTGGCGATGCGGCCTCGATTCACTCCCGACGCGATCCGGTTGATGACGGCGAGCATCAAAGTGCGGACGGATCGCTTGCGAGACGACTTGGGGATGACGTGGATGTACCCCACTGCTCGGGTGGGCCTTGACTCGATTCTCGGTGTTCAGCAATCCCGAGCAGGGAGACCCTGAATGTGCCCCTTTGCGGCCCGAGTGCGAATGGAACCTTGACCACCTCGCAGTGGCGACCTATAGCTTCATGCTTATTTCCACCGCGCGTGCGAGCACGCAACGGGAGTTCACATGTACCTGATCGTTCTTGCCGCCCTCACTGGATGCGCTCCCGACGACGCTACAGTCGGGGGTGACTGGTTCGCTTGGCTGGCCAGCCAGTCTTCTGCCACCGTCGCTGAAGCCAACCTTTCCTTTGATAACGCCACGGTGTTCGAGTGCTCCGGCCGCGGGTGGGATCCTGAGACCTGCGATTACGAGGGCGGATACATTGGACCCGAGGGTCCGGGATACAGCGACAGCGACCGCTTCATCGGTGGTGACTGCCCGCGCACCAATGCGGCAGGCAACTTCAACCGTTCCGACGGGCCCTGCAATGGCGACTACACAAGTGGCTGTGACGCCGAAGATGTTGCCGGATTCGAGAGCGAATGCGAGGAACTCCGGTCGCTCGAGTTCAACACCTGGATCGTGGACGATGGCTACTATGGCCTCACAGGAGAAATCACGCCGTGGCGGACCGAGGCCTTGCTCAACGCCGAGGGTGACCTCCAGTTGACGGTTCACGTCGAGTTGCCAGCAGACAAATCAAACGATGATGCAGAAGCGCAAGACTTCCGATTCAACTTCTCCATCGACCCTGATTTCGAGCCCCTCGACTGCCTCGAAGATGAGAATGGGGACGCGAGCGTCGAGTGGCGTGACGGTTCAAACTGGGTGGACGAGTGGTCTGAGGACGAAGACGGCCACCGAATCTTTTATCTCAACTCGGGCGCCTACCAAGTCAACCCGAATGACTCTGGGAACACATGGTACTTGAGCAATGACATGCTTTCCGGTTTCGGGATCGCCAAGTTTGCAGCCGAGGAAGCGTCGTCTCGACCCACCGACTACGGACATTATGAACTGGACGGCACAGGACCGAGTTTCTTGGCGATCGACAGCCACGAAAACCCTGACCTCTCCACCTATGATCAGAAGTACGCGGAACTGTGCACGAAGGTCGGAGCCGTGTGCGAAGGTGTCGATACCACGGGCGACTCTGAG
>DEBL01000079.1:6276-14116 GCA_002348535.1 Deltaproteobacteria bacterium UBA2957
TTCTGAGTTGGGCCGAGGAGATGGTCGACGTGCTGGGCGCATCCAAGGATGGCGAGCCCAAGTTCGAACACAAAGTCGAGAAGAACGACTGGCGGCCGATCGACAACACAATTTCCGGCCTCGACGGGTGGATGGAAGTCCACTCGTCATGGGTTCGTCTTAAGACCGGGCAAACTGTTGCTGAGGGAGAAACGGTCGAAGGCGACTTCCAGATTCTGTACGAGGGATCTGAGGGCGGTTCGCGTGTCATGATCCGAGGATCATTTAAGATTGATGAACTCAAGGCCGATCGTTGGGGATACGAGATCCTCGAAGACGCCAAGCGGAAAGAGAATAAAACACCGTTCTGCGGTGGGGCGACGCTCGAAAAGAACTGATCATCTTTCAACTTCCATTGACATTGAAAAACCCCTCCGTTAATTCTACGAATGTCCACGGAAGGTTCTGTGGGCAGAAGGCCGGTCCTTCCAGTTATTCGTCGAGCGCGTCCCCCCCCCAACGCTCGTCGGTGATAGGAAGCCGGCCTTCGACCTTTTTGCACTCCATCAAGTACGGCGGAATGCACACTCAAGGCGAGTCATAAGGGGACCAACAGCACTGGATGGTTTCCCGCTGGGTCTCGCCTGTGTATAGTGCCACGTATGCTTCTTCATCTCGCTCTTTTCCTCGCCGCATGCGGTGACAGCACGCCGCCTGCGGAGACCGCACCTGCACCCGCGGCCCCAAGCACCCCGACCGCTGAAGCCGCGTCCACAGCCAAAAAGGCCAACACCTCAATCGAGGACACGTGGGGCGGTCTGTTCTGGCGCAATGCGATCGCCTGGAAGGTCGGCGGCGGGTCCGTTGTGGTCGGACCGAAAACCTCCGGAGAAGTTCGGACCAGCGGAGACCCTTTGGTGTGTGGAGGGGCAGCAACCAAGGGTGCACCGAAGACGGGCGCACTGGTGCTGCCCGATGGCGCCACAGCACCTGAGGACCGCGACTCACCGGCCATTCAGGCTCATCGGGTCGAGCGGGCAGCGTGGCGACTCGACGAGGTCCTTCCGGCACGAGGACGCTTCGACTCGAAAGTCACCTCGACCATCCCCTCCCGCCAGCGCGGGGTTGAGGTGGGCAGTGTCACCAAGACGCGTCGCTATGGTGCCCCCCCCATCTTGATTGCTACGGGAGTACGGAGCTGTGTCGGCGCCGTGATCTTTAGCGATTCCAAGGCCGAAAAGACGCTCGCATACGACACCCTCTCGGGACCATGTACGCCCTTGAGAGTCATTCCAGCCCACGACTACGACAACGATGGCAATCGAGAATTTGCGGTCTTTAATGACCAATACATCCGGGCGTACCGAATGACGGAGACGCCGGGCCGGCTTGAAATGACCATCATCGGCTCGTGGTCGTGCCCCCTTGATTCCGAGTGAGTGGCCGCGAACCGTTCCGGACAGTAGGAAGCTCTGTGGACTCCATGTACACCGACATCAATCAGATCACTGAGTCCCGCGTTGAGGCTGAGCAAGCGGGAGATGACGCGGCCCTGCTTGCGCTGCGCGAGCTTGAGTTGGCCCACTCGGCACTTCCGCCGGTCATCGACGGAGTTCGCCGGAATCGGTTGATCCGATACGACGCCATCAGCACGACTTGGGAAGGATGGAGCCTCACCGGTGGCCAGCGCGTGTTCCTTCAATGCATTCGACCTCGATGGCGTCACGATCCTGTGATGCTCCGCCGAATGGCCAATGGGGTCAACGCATCCGCGTCGTGGCACCCCAGCGAGGACTGGCCGCACCTCCGTGTTGTGGTGCAGGGTGGTGTGCTTGCCGATCGATTTCCAGTCGAGGATGTGGCCTCCTCCGAGCGCCTCGCTCGAATTTTAGGGGAAGGTCTCCAGCAACTCCACGATGTGCATCAATCCGGCCGGGCCCACGGCGGTCCACTCGCGCCCTTCTTTGTGGAGACAAGCGGGGGCCTCCGATTGGTCACACTCGACCCATTTGGCGGCACAGCCAGCACTGCCGACGACATTCGCGAGTTGGCCTCTCTGGTGCTTGCGCTAGACCCTCTGCAATCCGATCCAGTCGCCCTGCTTGCCCAAGAATGGATCGAGTCACCCCCCCCTACTGCTCTGGATGGTCTGCAGCTTCTCTACCGTTGCCTCAGCGGAGTTCTCTTGTCCGAGCGACATCGACTGCGGGTCGCCGCACGCAGTGCGCACCGAACGGACCGCAAGACCCGCTTGACACGGGCTGTCCGGTCGCTCTCGCGCCTTGTGTCGCCGCCCGTGGGCCGGGTATGCGTTCACGTTGGCCAAGACGGCTCAATGGTGATTCTCGACTCCGATGGCACCACAATACGAGGCGGCGCCGTCGCGGACGCCACCGAAAATCGTTTTCTACCCACGCTGTATACACCCGACCAAGGACTTGACGCCCAGTCAGCACGGTACATTCTCCGCTCTTGGGCCATGCGAGCAAACGGGAATGAGACCAGCCGCCGCCTCGTCCAAGAGGACTTCGCGACCAACGACACCACTGCAGAACAGATCGTGCGTTGGATGTCTGCAATGGCCCGGCTCCGGGCAGCCCGCCTAATTCTGCGCGCGGGCTGACCGGAATCGTGCATCGTTAGTCTTGGATGTAGCCGTAGACGATTGACTCCGGCCCCGCCACGCCAGACTCCCCGAACACAGTCCAGATGAAGTCCATGTCACCATCACCATCAAGGTCAGCCATGCGATGGTCACCTGCCATGGTCACACCAACGTCGAGTACGTTCTCCACGAATCCACCATCTTCATCTTGCACAAAGACATAAATTCCATCGTCGCCATCGCCGGAAACGGACACGTCCATCAAGCCGTCGCCGTTCACGTCTCCTGTGTGAATCACACCGGGAGCCCCCTCGCGGTCAACCTCAGGCTCCACCACATTGAAGCCCTCATACACCACGTTCATCGTGGCGCCCCAATCCGCTAAATCACGGACCTCGGAGGCCGGTGGAATCTCCCACCAGTAGACACCCATGACGCGCTCATCCGTCACAGATGAGAGCTGATGGTTGTGGTTTGCGTAGACGAGGTCCGGCCGGCCATCGTTGTTCATGTCTCGAATTTCTGTCTTGAATCCGCGGCCTGTATCATCGTTAATGACGTGCTTTTGCCACGTGCCGGTGGGGTCGGATGGCTGCTCAAGCCAAACCAGCGACTCTGCTTCGAAAAACTGAGGCAGAATCACATCTTGGTCTCCATCTTCGTCCACATCGTGGAGGGTAAACAGTGCTCCCCCTCCGGTGCCTACTTGAACACGAGTCAGGCTGACCTCACCTTCGACGCCATCGTTCAGATACAGCTCGACCACACCCGTGCCCGAGTCGAACGCGGTTGAGTTGTGGTTGGTTGTGATGAAGTCCATGTCGCCATCGCCATCAATGTCGAGCGGCTTGGCTTCGTGGTACCACCGGGACGTATCGGGAATCTCGATGACGTTCGGCTCGCCAAAGGTCAGTGTTCCACCAGCCTTGGTGCCTTCCAACCACAAGATGGCACCCTGAGGCCGCGCCAAGAAGCCGCAGCCAATCACCCAGTCGTCGGTACCATCATTGTTGATATCGAACACCGTCGACGCGTTTGGCCAGATGATGCCATCCCAATAGTCAAAGGCTTTTTGAAGTTCCCATGTTCCGACGGAGTCGCGTGGTGCACCGCCGACGCGAGACATCACATAGGCTCCACCGGGCCCGATGGGGGGAATGGAAAAGCCGAGCCCTTCGGTCATGCTGGTGAGCAGGTACTCGTCAAATCCGTCTCCATCCACATCGATGGGCGTCAGCCATGCAGCGCCCTTTTTGGTGGCCAATGTGACCCGTGAAAAGCTCAGTTCGTAGGCAGAGGTCTCCGGCACATCGGCATCCGCATCGGCATCCGCATCGGCATCCGAATCAGCGTCCGCGTCCGCATCGGCGTCGGCATCCACGTCGGCATCGGCGTCACTTTCGGTATTGGCCTCAGAACCCGTATCGACCCCGGGATTGTCAGCAGAACCACCATTGTTGTCGCCCAATGAAGCTTCATCATCGGAAAGACTGGGGTCTTTGTAGGGCGTGACATCGCCGCCACAAGCGGAGATGAACACAACAAAGGATAAACGGGGAAAATTCATCGGCTGCTCCAAGATTAGGAGCGGTACCTACTATATAGTAGATTTAAGTGCAGCAAAAAAATGTCTGCTTCTTGAAAAAAACTTTTTTCTTTAGGTTTAAGCTACTTTTTAGAACACCGTACGGAATTTCGCGTGTTCTATCCTTTCCCCGAACAGACCGTCTGTGGACCGCTCAACAACAGCGCCCACATGAACTCGATCAGTCGCCCATGCCGCCGCATCGCACGCGCATGGCGATGCGGTTTGACCGGATTGAACGCTCCAAGCTTACTGAAGAGTTGCACAGGGTTTTTCTTCACCCAAAGCCAAGACCCAATTTCCAAGGTCCAAGGGAGAAAAAGGCTCCCTGAGTCTCCATATTTTGATCGATGCTGGAGAAACGCGAAGTCCCACAAGTCACCGTGAGTGGTGTACTGCTTGGCTTGAGGCTCCACGATGTACACGTGATGCGGCTCAAACTCACGCAACCGTTCAGCCATTCGGAGGCACTCCGCCTCTCGTTCATAGCCGCCTCGTTGTCGGGCGTACGGGTACCAGAGGCGGTCGTTGGTACCAAAGCCCGAGTGAACATCGAGCGCAATGGAAAAGGATGAGGAGAACATCTCGCTCTCCACAAAGTCCATGAACGCTTGCGATTCCGCCTGCATGGGTGCCCCTTCCGGTCCTCGATACCAAGGGAGCCACGAACCGATACGTTGGCCCCCGACCAATGGCGTTACGGCACCCTCCGCATCGACCGGCGCATTCCGCATTAAATCAACGCCATTGGCGTTGCTACGGGTGCGAAGGGCGAAGCCGATCGGGTTGATCACCGGCATCGATACAATCCGTGCCCGCTCGAGCTGTCGCTGCAGTTCCCGATCCCACTTCAGTCGCGCAACGATAGCCTCCAATGCGCTCAACACAACGTGAGAGCCCACTTGCTCCAGCCCGTGCACGCCACCGAACAAGCCGAGTGTCGGCGCGGATGGGTCCGTCGATCCGATGTGCAGTCCCAGCAACGGCAGCCTGAGTGACCCACCCTCAACCCACCCGCATTCGCGCACAGCGACCCACGGCTCGCCTTGATGAGAAAGCTCGAAAATGCGATCAATCTCGGGTGTGTTCACGATCCGGCCATGCCTCTTTCTAAAATGGGTGGGGTCATGGTCTTGTTAATCGATTTGGATCGCCCACTGAAACGGCCCGCGTGCGCTCGCCATCAGGCTCACGAGCGCACTTCTCTACCGCGTACAAGCAATTACAAAAAGCGCCACGATGCGCGGGGTCCCGCGGGTTACGGAATCCATCTTAGGAGTTTGGCATGGAAGACCTCGATCTCGACATCACCCACAACTTATTGAACAAGCTCATTGAGTACGAATTGGCCGGAGTCGTTCGATATACCCACTACTCCTTGATGGTACGCGGGCCAAACCGAATCCCAATCGTCGAGTTCTTCAAGGAACAAGCGGCCGAGTCGCTCATGCACGCACAGCAAGCGGGTGAGATCCTGACCGGCCTTGAGGGCCACCCAACGGTCAACATCGCACCGATCCGAGAAACGCATCAGCATGGGATTAGCGCGCTGTTGAAGGAAAGCCTCGAGCACGAACGCACCGCGCTGAACTTGTACAAACAACTGCTCACCGCTGTGGCTGACCGCAGCATCTATCTTGAGGAGTTCGCACGGGGTCAGATTGGCCAAGAAGAACTCCACACCATGGAAATCACCAAAATGCTCAGGGATTACGAAAACTAATGACAACCTTACTCTCTTTTGTTCTGTTGATGGCCGGTTGCGGCGGCTCCGAGCCAACTCCTCCAGCCTCTGCACCCGCTCAACCCGCAGCTGAGCCCGTGACGCTCACCGTGTACTCCGGTCGCGGAGAGTCGCTTGTGGGCGAACTGTTCAAGACAATCCCCGATGACGCACCCTTTAGAGTGGAGGTCCAATACGGTAAGACTGCCGAGATGGTGACTCGCCTTCTGACGGAGGGCGATCAGAGCCCTGCCGACGTGATCTTCGCCCAAGATTCCGGACACCTCGGTGCGCTCGCCGAGCGTGGTGTTCTGACCCCCCTTCCGGATTCTACATTGGCTCAAGTCGACCCGAAATTTCGCGACAACAATGGACAATGGGTGGGAACGAGCGGACGTCTTCGCGTGCTGGTCTACGACAGCAACAAGCTCAAGGCGGAGGACCTGCCACAGAGTTTGACTGAGCTCGCAGATCCGAAGTGGAAGGGCAAAATCGGATGGGCCCCAACCAACGGAAGCCTCCATGCCCACGTCAGTGCATTGCGGCATACTTGGGGCGAAGAGAAAACAAAAGAGTGGCTGAAAGGCGTCCAAGCCAACACACCGACTCGATACCCCAAGAACTCGCCACAGGTCGCTGCAGCGAACGAAGGGGCCATCGAACTGGGGTGGGTCAACCACTACTACCTCCACCGGCTCGAAAAAGAAGGCCGTACAGCCCAAAACTGGACCTTCCCCGTCGCGGGTGATGCAGGAAACATGTTGATGGTCGCGGGAGTCGGCATCCGAAAAGGGAGCAAGAACACCGAGGCCGCCAAGGCATTCATCGAGTGGTTGGTGAGCGAATCCTCTCAGACCTACTTTGCGCAGCAGGGCTTCGAGTACCCGACCCGGGTCGGCGTGGCGACCCATGCCGACGTCCCTGCCATTACGCCCGACCAGTTGTTGGACGTCGATCAGTCGCATCTGGCTGACTTGGGTCCCACCCGAGAATTGTTGAAAGAACTCGGTCTGCTTTAGGTCGGCGGAAAGGCCCAAACGGGCCCTCGAACGGTCACGAATCCCTGGTCGCCAATGGCGGGCAGGGATTCGTCATTCGTAACCACTACATCCACTTCACCCACACCAGTGGAACAGCGAATCCGGTGGTGTGTGCGATGAAACTGAAGGCTCTCGACCACCGCGTCACCGCCTTCTTTTGCAGAAAAGTGTGCTTGCTCTGGACGAACCACGACGGTGACATCGCCCTGCCTTGGCTCGCTCAAGCTGAGCGTGCCAAAGGCGCTGGTTGCGGTGTGGCCCGACGCCTGTGCCGTTAGCAAGAGCGCTGCACCGCCCAACCTTGCCACCTCAGAGCTGGCTGGCCGCTCATAAATGTCAACTGGGGAAGCATCTTGCGTGATCCGACCACCGCGAGGCCCAACACCGAGCACAACGACGCGATCCGACATCGCCAATGCGGCATCTTGGTCATGGGTCACCATCAGTACGCTCACACCCTCGTCGCGCACTAAGCGCTTCAGCATTCGACCCAGGTCAGCCCGAAGGCCTGCATCCACGTTGGCAAAGGGCTCATCGAGAAGCAGCAGCGCCGGGCGCGGCGCGAGCGCTCGTGCCAATGCAACGCGTTGCTGCTGTCCTCCAGACAATTCCGAGGGTCGCCGGTCCGCGAGACCTGCGATCCCGGTGACGGCCATCAATCCATCCACTCGTTCCGGGTTTGAGTCTGGAAGGCCGTAGCCAATGTTCTGTGCAACCGTCATGTACGGGAAGAGCGCGTATTCTTGAAACACAAGTCCCACACCTCGCTCGGCGGCCTCCACGATTACGGCACCGGATGCGTTCACGCTTCGACCGTCGATAGCAATGGAGCCTTCCGAAGGAGAAACAAGTCCCGCGACGGAACGGAGAAGCGTGGTCTTCCCACACCCTGACGGCCCCAAGAGAGA
>DEBL01000079.1:14502-17363 GCA_002348535.1 Deltaproteobacteria bacterium UBA2957
CCATAGGTGTGACCCAGTCCGTCGATCACAAGCGGGTGAGATTCAGGCATTCTTTCTCCAACGAATCGTGAGGACTGCAGACATCAGCGCCAACGCAACCAGCCATAAACCTGCGAGGCCTGCATCGTGCCACAGGGCCTCATTGTAGCGGTCCCAGACCCGAAAACTGAGGGTTTTGAGGCCCGTCGCCCCCCCGAGCAGCAGCGTGACTGGAAGTTCTTTGACGATTGCATTGAAGCCGATCAAGCAGGCGACAACCACGCCCGGTGCAATGCTGGGAAGAAGGACGGTTCGAAACCGCTTCCAAGCCCCAGCACCCAACACCCGTGCGCTCTCTACTTGGCGCTGATCGATCGCTCCAAATGCGACACGTAGAGGTGCGAACACCTCAGCCACGAAACGGGTGGCATACCCCACCATCAATAATGCACCGCTGGCCAACACAACCCCGTAGACCTCAACACCAAATGGCCGCGTAAATCGTACCGCCGCTACGATCAGGCCCAGCGCCAGCAAGACGCCTGGCAGCGCGGATGTGAGGTACACACCGTCCTCCACCCAACTCTTTCCCTGACCCTTACGCTCCTCCTCCGCCACAGAGTACGCCGGGAGCGATGCGAGTCCAACCGTGAACAGCATGCCACCGAGGGCCACAATGGTCGTGTCGGTGATTGCACCCCACGGACTAACGAATTCCAAGGACCGGCTCATGCCGTCCCAGACCCAAATCAAGAGCGTTCCGACCGGGAGCACCACACCCAAGCCGACGATGATGAACACAGACAATACGGTTGCACACACGGCAAGTCGACCCGGCTGATGTGGCTGAACCGGCCGCGCGTTCGCCACGCCGACCCGTTGAACACCACCCCGCAATGCCCGTGCGGCGAAAAACATGGGCAGAAGCGCCACAAGAGTCGCCGCGCCAAGGACACTCGCACGGGCCACATCCTGATTCTCAACCGCCAGATACAGCCGCCACGTGAGCACAGGAACGTCCAACACAGCCACCGCTCCAAAATCGCTGATGGCGTACAGCAAGGAGATGAGGCATGAGAACCCAATCGCCGGACGCAGGCGTGGCCAAGTGATGTCCCAGAAGACCCGTATCGGGCTTGATCCGAGCACAAGAGCCGCTTCCTCTTCTACCGCAGAGGCATTCTTCAAGCTGGCACCCACAATCAACTGCACCAAGGGTGCTGTGACCACAACGAGCACAATGACCGCCGTGGAAAACCCCGTCATGTGTGGAAGGCCAAGGGGATCTCCAATCCATCCGCCGGGAGATAGGCTCGACCGCATTGTGGCTGCAACCAGATAGCTCGGCATCGCCAAAGGCAAGAGTGTAGCAATCGCCCACGCACCCAACATGCGCGTTCGGTGTTCCACCCAAGCGAGCCAAGTCCCCACTATGCCGGAACCAAGGCCAACAAACGCGGATAAAAGCACGGAGCGAACCAAGAGTTCGCCCACACCGGCGCTCACCTGAAACAACGGTGAGACAGAGCCCGTGAGCGGATCGGGTTGGCGGTCCAGCGCCGCCATGGCGAGGCCCAGTATGGGGATCGCGACAAGCGCTGCGATTGCGGCCGCGCCGAGCCACTTTGGTAGAGAGGAATTCACGGCGGTCAGTTTAGAGCTTTGCCTTGACCCCGACCATCACCATGGTCGGTGCATTCGGCCGAGCACCGTAGGGCCGCCATGACTCGATTGTGCGTTTGCCGGTAATGTTTGTCCCATTGACATAGCCGGCCCACGAGGAACCAAAGCGCACCTCTGCGGCCGCGTCATAAGTCACCCGACCGGGGATGGGGTTGGTCTGTGGGTCGTCATCCCAGCCCGCAACATCACGCATGGCCGACCGACCTGTTGCTTTGCTGGCGATGGTGACCCGGTCATGGGTGAACGCGATTGCACCCGCGCCTTGGTGCTTCGGAACGTAGGGCAGAAGATCGGCTTTCTCGACATCACCGAACTGGGAAAACTTGGATTGAAAGGAGGTCTCAAAACGAGCGTCCGTGAAGGCGTAGGTCGCATCGATACCGAAGGACCACCCTCTGCCGATCTCCACCTCGTGTCCGGCCAAGGCCTCGACCCCCCGAACTTGCGCCTCACCGGCGTCAATCTGCTGGTCGAGCAGGTCAATACTGGCGCCCGACGACATTGTGCCCACCGCAGCCAAATTCATGTACTTGGATAAAAAGCCCACCAACTCGACCTTGGTTTGGCCGCGGTACAGCCGAATCCCCGTCTCGTAGTTCCAAGCCTTCTCAGGCTCGGCATCCTCTGCGCTACCGGGTGGAATGGGACTGAACCCTTGGTTGGCGCTTGCAAGAAGGCCAAATTCATCGGTGAAGGCATAGTACGCACCCAACCCCGGCAGCCATACGTCGTGACTGACGGGGTCTTCCGGCCCCGTTTCCGTGGTGCCGGTACGGGTCGTTATGGTTTCGTAGCGCACACCCGGGATGAGCCGCAGCGAGCCGATCCCGAGGTCATCGTGAACATGAACAGCCACTGAGTTGGCCGAGTTGTGGCTGTCGAGCTTGGTGGTTGTGTCAACCCCTTCCCGCTTTACAACGGATCCATTGACCATGTCCCATGGGTGTTCCGTATGGATGCGTACAACGTCGTCGGCATGCCACCGAACGCCGAGTTCAAGTTCGTTTTCAATGAGGCCACTGTTCACTCGCCAATGCGCCGTGCTCTGTACACCGTGGTTTTTAAGCTGGCGGTCATTGATGCCTCTGTTGATAAAGGCGCCCGCTTCCTCTGTGTCGTACTCACCGCGAAGGACTCCAAAGGCAGCGGCTGGGGCACCCTCGAGTTCACGTTCTGTCAACAACTGATGGACATCGTAG
>DEBL01000030.1 GCA_002348535.1 Deltaproteobacteria bacterium UBA2957
TGGGATCTCGGCCCAACTGCGAACGGGCTGAACGGTGCACGCGTTGCGGCCACTTGGCGCGGATCGAGTGGAGTGCCAGTAGAGGCCGATATCGACCTTCAGATCAATGGTCGGCTGGCTGAGGTAGGCGATCTCGAGTCGGTAAATTTAGCGCTGGTCATTCCTGTGGAACTCAGCATTTTTGACCACTTTGTCCCCGAACGTTGGAGTGTGGGGGCGGCCTATCAGCCCAATAATTTTGTGCAGGTATACGCCGACATTCACCGGACCCGATGGGCGGCGATGCGCGTCAATGTGGCCCATCTCAGCGAGGCGGCGATTCGAAGTCAGATGTTCCAAGTCGATGAGGACAGGCTTGATGATGCCAACGAATACACGGTTGAGTTTCGCGACACAACTTCGGTGCACAGTGGCGTTGAAATCGGACTGCCAACTTGGCACAGCGGACCAAATCAGGGTCCTGTTGAGATGACGGTGCGCGCAGGCGGCGCGTACATACCCAGCCCGTTAGCGTCGCAGGGGTCATCCACGGCATTTCTCGATTCCGACCGGTTTTTAATCGCGGGTGGTGTGGGGTTCGTCCACCGCGATGCCCTTGATTTGGTTCCCGGCCCGATTGCTTGGGATGGCTATGTTTCGCAACAGCGACTGGCTGAAGGATCCCTCGTACCAGACGGGGAGGTGCGGCCAGGCGCGCCGATTGATGGGCGGCCTATTCCCGTTGGTGGTCGAATGTGGTCTGCTGGAGTTCAGTGTTCAGTGAGTTTTTGATGGCAACGCATGTGGAAACATTGGCAGCTTGGGCTGCAGGCTTGGAATTTGAATCGATCCCCAAGGCGGTGGACGTTCGGTGCCGAATGCAGGTGCTGCACATCTTGACTCAGATTCAGCCAACACCCCAAGACAAGACGCTTCGCAGTACTGGCCCAACGCGTGGACCGGCCCCGTTGGTTGGTGGGGGCACCTCAAGTCCCGTGCATGCGGCTCGCCTGCATGCGGCTCGGGCGGCAGTTCCCGATAAGCTCGACTTCGTGCTGGGTGGAGCCACTGGTGTCGGTGCGGTGGCAGCCGCACTGGCGTGCGCCAAGGGGGCAACGCTGGGGCGATTGATCGAAGCGATCGTTGCAGGGAACGAGGTGGGTGGTCGAGTCGGTGCCGCGATGATGCTCGGGCCCCATCACGGTCTCGGAAATGGATGGGTGTACGCGTCCTCTGCAGCGGCATCTGCAGCAAAAATGATGAATCTTTCTCCCACTCAAACCGCCCACGCGTTGGCCATCGCCTTGGTCGGTGCAGGGCCCATTCCGCGTTCGGTTTTAGCCAGCGCAGGCCGTCCATTGGCCATCGGTTTGGCGGTGGCGAGGGGTGTCGAGGCTGCGCAGCTGGCGCGGAAGGGTGTCGAAGGGAAAACGGATGTCCTTGAGCAGGCAGGAGGGCTGATGGAGGCCGGTTGCTGGGTTCCCCTCAGTCACGCGTACACGGGCCTCGGAACGGCTTGGTTAACGGAGACGGTTTCGTTTCCCCGTTGGCCCGGTCCCGTGGCGTGGCATTCGGTTCTTGACGGGGTGCATGAGGTTCTGTCGCGCCATCTGAAAGCGGCAGACAAGCGCATCCGTGCGGACCAGATCCTCGCCATTACGGTTCGAGTGCCTGCCCCCGCAGTGGCATTAGACCAGTGGATTGTGCGGCATGGCTTGCCCGACCGACTGGGGTTGGGGCACTCCATACGCCACGCCATTGGGGCGTTGGTTGTACACCATGAGTTGTCGGTTCCCGCGCTCGATCCGGACCCGCGGTGTGGGCTTGTGGCGGGACGCGTTCGGATTGAGCATGACATCAGCCTGACGATGGATCTGATGACCCACGCTCTGGATACCGTGCTGCCCCTATTGGGTGGGCTGACGGAGGGTGAAATTCGGTCGCTATTCAACCGAATGGGCGGGGCGAACTCGATTTGGCCGCGGATGAAATGGAGCGATGCGCGTACGTTTGCCGAGCAACGGCCCGATCGCTGGCTGGAGCGCATTCGCTACGCGCCTCGCAGCTTGTCGGATGCCCGAATCTCGGCATGGCAATGGCGGTTTGGAGCCCACGTTGAGGTCAAGACCTCTCGTGGCGGCCGATGGCCCACCTCGGTGCCGGTTGCATCGGGGGGGCCGGGTAGCTCTTGGGATCCCCTCCGAAGTCGTGTCGTGGAGGCATTCGCGCAAGATGACGAGGGAAGTGAGGCGGATGCATGGGCGGTCTTGGACATGAGTGCTGAAGTTGGGACTGCGGACGTTCTGAAGCACCTGTTCGGCTGATGCGCAGGACGTGAGGGGTGAGGTTTCTGATGGCACAATGTCCTTCCAGTTCCAAACCCCATGACGGTGCGGTGCTGAGGGATTCCATCGGCGCAGGGTATCGGGTGCGACCGGTGAGTGCGTTGCAGCAGAAGCATGTGCCTGCGCCACTGCATTCGAAGCTTGCGCCTACCGCCCGGGTGTGACGCAGCCTGTGACCCACGAAAGGAAGATTCTAAATTGGTCCAAAGTCGTATGAAAAGTGTTTAAAAACATATATTTAAGTATTTTTTTTCGTTGGTTTTTTTGAGAACACGTCCTTTCGATTTCCACCAGTGGTGTCAGTGCGGTACCATCGGTCGTTGACTTTTAGGAGACTGCTGTGTCTGACAACGACCGCATTGGCGAACTGCTTGTAAAAGAAAATCTCATTACCCCGCTGCAGCTGAAGAATGCTGTGACATCGCAACGGTCCAGCGGCGGGCGTCTTGGTCACGAACTGACGAAGCTTGGCTACATTGAAGAAAACGAACTGATTGCTTTCTTGTCGAAGCAATACAGTGTGCCGAGCATCAATCTTTCGGAGTTTGAGATCGATGCGGAGGTTCTGAAGGTGCTGCCCAAGGAGGTGGTCACGCGGCACCAAGTCATCCCAGTCAACCGAACCGGAAGCACGCTGATCGTGGCAATGGCGGATCCGTCGAACATTTATGCCGTCGATGACATCAAGTTCATCACTGGGCTGAAGATCGACGTCGTTGTGGCGTCCGAGCAGGCCATCGCGGAGTCGATTGAGAAGTACTACACGTCCACGGTCAGCTTCGATGAAGTCATGATCGATTTCGTCGAAGAGGACGAAGACTTCGAGTTTGAGGAAGAGGCCGAAGAAGACATCAATGTTCTGGACCTTCAGAAGTCCGCGGGCGATGCTCCGGTGGTCAAGTTGGTGAACCTCATTCTTCTGGATGCCATCCGGAAAGGGGCCTCCGACATTCACATTGAGCCATACGAAAAGAGTGTTCGGATTCGCTATCGTATCGACGGCGTCTTGTACGAGGTCATGAAGCCGCCGACCAAACTTAGGGATGCGATCACCAGTCGCTTGAAAATCATGTCGAACCTCGACATTGCCGAACGGCGTCTCCCTCAGGATGGTCGAATTAAGATGAAGATGGGCCGCGGAAAGGTCATGGACTTTCGGGTCTCTATTTTGCCCGTGCTGTGGGGTGAAAAGGTGGTCATGCGTTTGCTTGACCAGTCCAACCTGCAACTCGATATGACCAAGCTCGGCTTCGAAGAAAAAGTTCTTGCCGACTTCAAGGGAGCCATTCACAAACCTTTCGGAATGATTTTGATCACGGGGCCGACGGGGTCCGGTAAGACAACGACCTTGTACTCAACACTCTCGGAGTTGAACAAAACCACCACCAACATTTGTACTGCAGAAGATCCGGTTGAGTACAACCTCTTCGGCATCAACCAAGTACAGATGCACGACGACATCGGCCTAAACTTCGCATCATCTCTGCGGTCGTTCCTTCGGCAGGACCCCGACATCGTCATGGTCGGTGAGATTCGCGACTTCGAAACCGCTGAGATCGCGGTCAAGGCGGCGCTCACCGGCCACCTTGTGTTGTCGACCCTTCACACCAATGATGCGCCATCGTCCGTGAGTCGGATGCTCAACATGGGCATTGAGCCGTTCCTTGTGGCGTCCTCGGTCAACCTGATTGGAGCGCAACGGCTGGTGCGGAAGCTGTGTTCTGACTGCAAAGAAGTCACCGATGTGCCCGACCAAGTTCTCATCGAATTGGGGGTCCCGCCGGAAGACACCGAAGAGTTCCAAGTCATGCGGGGAGCCGGCTGCCGTACGTGCAACAACACGGGTTACAAGGGCCGAATCGCAGTCTATGAAATCATGGTCATGACCGATGAACTCGCGGAGTTTGTTCTCAACGGAGCGTCCACCTTGGAGCTGAAGCGTGAAGCGATTCGTCAGGGCATGAAGACACTGCGCATGAGCGCACTGTCGAAGCTTTCAGAGGGAATGACCTCGA
>DEBL01000043.1 GCA_002348535.1 Deltaproteobacteria bacterium UBA2957
TCAACATCGGCACCCTTCGGAGGTGGGGGCGGGGGGCGTGCAGGGCCGCGTCCTCGTCCGCCATTGAACCGCCCACCGAATGCATTGAGCAGGTCGTCGATGTTGACACCCGCGCCAAAACCGCCGGCACCGGGTCCGCCGCCGAATCCACCACCGGTCGCTTGCCGCCATTGTCTGGCTGCATCGGGGTTGAACCCTTGCTTCAGCGACTCTGCCCCGAAGGTGTCGTATAGGTTTCGCCGCTGCTCATCGCTCAGGACCTCGTAGGCCGTCGTGACCTCTTTGAAGCGGTCGTCGGCTCCAGACTCCTTATTGAGGTCCGGGTGATACTTGCGCGCAAGCTTTTTGTATGCCTTCCGAATGGTCGCTTGGTCTGCGTCTTTGGGTATCCCCAAAATAGAGTACAAGTCTTTCATGCTCTGCTCATCGGCTGGTGCGGTGCGGGGGCCGTAGGGGAAACCCACTGAGCGTCTTGCTCTACAGCAGTGTAATGCTCGTTAATGCGGTGGGTCACGCGGAAGTTCATGCCGATCCATGGGGCCCGTGGCGCCAACGGCCGAGGATGATGGCAGTCCATAAGCGTCGTCGGTGGTCTGCGATGCCCTGTGTGTGCTCTGTGACACACTGCCGAAGGCGATTTGGGTCAATCCACTCCTGTGTCCGTTCTTCTATCCCGTCCAGCAGATGGCGTGCTGGCCCACGAAGCCACGGACCGATCGGTGTTCCAAAGCCCTTTTTTGCCGCGGTGACTGTCTGGTTGGGGAGCAGGCCAACCATCGCCCGCCTTAGAACGCGTTTCCCTTGTTTTCCTCGAACGTGGTGGCCTGTTCCCATTTGTGCAGCCAACTCGACGACGCTGTGATCGAGGAACGGTGAACGAACTTCGATGCCGTGGGCTCCGGCAGCACGGTCCACTTTCACCAGCACACCGTCCGAGAGGTAGAGTCGTTGATCAAGATACATCGCGCGCCCAATGGTGTCGGATCCGGCACCATCCGCGTGAGCATTGCATTCTGTCCACAGTTGGTCGTCTGCGCCGAGTTCGATTGGCAGCCAAGCCCCCATCCAGATTTGATGTCGCTGTGGCCATTCGTGCCCGAGACCATCCACGAATCGGCGGGCCATGTAATCAGCGGTGACGCCTTCGGTGCGCACTCGTAAACGGTCGGTTGCAAAGCGCAGCAGTGCGCGTGCAGGCAAGGCCGGGCGTGCGAGTTGGTGTGCGAGGTAGGTTGGATACCCGCCCAGTGACTCATCGGCGCCATCTCCGCTTTGGACGCATTTCAATCCCGCAGACTGAACCAACTCCATGAGTTTCCAAGTGGCGACGAGGGAACTGTCGGCGAGGGGCTCATCCATGTGAAGACTTAGGGCGTCGAGAGTGGGTTCGAGGTCGGCGGCGGTGAGCGTAGCCGACTGGTGAACGGCTCCGATGTGGGCGGCCAATTGGGCTGCCGCATCCGACTCATCAAACCCTTCTCCCTCGATCGCCAACGAAAACGTGCGGATGGGTTCGCTCGATCGCGATGCAGCGATTGCGGCGACACTGGCAGAGTCGAGTCCACCACTCAGTAAATAGCCGATCGGTACGTCGGCGCTGGCACGGAGGCCCACTGCGACTTGAAGCACGCCGTGCAACGATTTGGCCCACCGCTCAAAGCTGCCTTGCCGTCCGGGCATGAACACCGGCGGGGTCCACCAACGGTGATGATCGATGCCAGAGGCTGAGAATCGTTTCCATGTGCCGGGCTCCAGTTTATGGATCCCGCTCCAAACGGTCCGCGGCGTTGGAATATACTCAAACATCAGAAACTGCTGAATCGCAACCGGGTCGATGGACGGCTGAATGGTTGGGTGAGCCAGTAGGCCTCGCAATTCACTGGCAAAGGCGACGGTTCCGTCGGGCAACTGTGTCCAATGGAGTGGCTTTACGCCCATCCGATCCCGCACCAAGGTGAGGTGCCGTTCCTGGGTGTCGAGGATGGCCATTGCGAACATTCCGTGCGCCATTTCCAGCGCCCGCTCTAATCCATTCAGCGCAATCAATGCTGCGATGACTGCTGTGTCCGAGTCGGCCGTCGGAACGACACCGTTTCCCGTGAGAGTGGTTCGAAGTTGAGCGTGATTATAGATTTCTCCATTCAGAGCGACGCGGAACCGGCCACTAGGATCGGCCGCCGGCTGCGAACCGTTCGAGAGTCCGACAATGGCCAGACGTTCCACTGCGAGTGCTGCGTACGGTTGTTTTCCGCCGTACCGGCGCACCGTGTGCGCGTCCGGGCCCCTGTGGGTCATGGACCGAGCCATTGCAGCGACGGGACTGGGGTCAATGGGGCGGGTTCCGAAGAGTCCTGCAATGGCGCACATTCAGCGCTCCTCGGGACTGGGCTCAACTCCAACGGCGCTGCCAATTCGATAGGGAGCACGCCCCTGAATTTCATAGTGCATACGAATCAACACTTCGGCGATGATGCCAAGCGTGATCTCGACCACGCCGAAAATCGCGAGCATCGGGCTGATGACGGTGAGGCAAGCCGCGAGAGCCGTGTGGTCCCAGATGGTCCAGAAACCAATGGCAGCGACCGCAGTGATCAGGCCGAGCGTGACGAAAAGGAACCCAAGCCAACCGAAGAAATAGATCGGGGTGACAAAGAAATCGCGAAGGAACTTCACGGTGGTCAGGTCCAGCAAGACCTTGAATACCCGAGACAGGCCGTATTTGCTCTCGCCCCGAATGCGCGGATGGTGCTGTACAGGAACTTCAATCAGTTTCGCGCCAGCCCATGTCACGTAGATGGGAATGAAACGGTGCATTTCACCGTACAGCGGGATCTGTTCGAGGTATTCCCGTTTGTACACTCGAAGTGTGCAGCCATAATCATGCAAAGGAACATTGGAGAGGCGTGAAATTAGTGCATTCGCCATGCGGCTCGGCAGTGTTCGGGAGAGCCAAGGGTCCTTTCGGTCCTTTCGCCAGCCGCACACCACATCAGCCTCACTGAGTTTCTCGAGCATGCGAGGAATGTCAGCAGGGTCATTTTGGAGGTCAGCGTCAAGGGTCACGATGATGGGCGCGCTGGAGTGACGGATGCCTGCCGTTAGCGCCGCCGTCTGGCCGTAGTTGCGCACGAAGTGGATGACGCGAATGCAATCCGAGTCGTTAGCGATGGCGTCGAGGACCGCAGATGAACCGTCTGTACTGCCATCGTTGACCAACACAACCTCGTAAGACCGGGATCCCAAGGCGTCAGAGATGGCCTTCAGGAGTGGCTTTACGTTGTCCACCTCGTTGAACACGGGAACAACCAGCGAGACTTCTGGCGCGGCATCACTCAAATTGTTCATCCCCCAAACGCACGAGTCGCTCTTACAGTCTACTCGCTATCATCATTCTCTGCTGGGGCCTCGTCTCCTGCTGGGGGCGCCAGCTCGGCCTCGGGAGTGGTTGGCGCGTCAGGCGATGGCGACGTGGGAACGGCAATCTCCGGGGTTTCTGACGCGGCACCTTTTGCACCGTCCGTGGCTGTGGGAGGCGCGGCGTCACCCGGTGTGAGGTCGCCGAGATCTGGGGAGTCGGAGAGCACGAGTTCGACGCCATCGAGGTTGGTTTCTTCGATCGAGATTCGAGTCAGTCCCGCTGGGTCCGTTGCGGACGGACCATCTCCATTCACATCAACAAAGGCCACAAGAGCTACGGGTCCCGTGTTGGGTGGGGTCGACACTGAAAAGGAACCGAAGGCCTCCAGTTTCTCCACGTGC
>DEBL01000314.1 GCA_002348535.1 Deltaproteobacteria bacterium UBA2957
GTCAACAACTGATGGACATCGTAGTTCTGTCCGAGGTCTCCAACGGAGTTGACTTTCGCCCACGCGCGGTCGAGTGAATGCCGGTAGGCCACGGTCCGAACGTCAATGGAATCACCCAACAACACACGCCACGTGAGGCTGGCCTGCTGACGATCCCAGTCCATTCGGTCGCTTCCGCTCCCCGCGTAGCGCCGGTCCGGGTTCGCATTGAAATCCGCAAGATTGAGTCCAACATAGGTCTCATTCGACTGCTCGCGTCCGTAGCCGACCTTGACCTCAACATCCGAGTACACATCCTCGCTCGGGTCAGTACCGAAGCGGCCTTTCACCATGGCGTCTTGTCTCACGAACCCCGAAGGACCTCCACCATCGATTTCCTTGAATCCGTCCGTTGCCATATGCGCCATTTCGGCCAACACTCCCCATGAATCGCCTCCATGGCCGGCGAAGCCGTGAAGTTTCCGCGTGTCAAACAGGCCGTATGCAACGTCTGCCTCTGCGACGGTTTCACTCACTGGCACCTGCCTCGTGAGCAGGTTGATGGCCCCGCCAATGGTCTGAGGGCCGTACTGGATCGCAGCCGCGCCCTTGATGACTTCGATCCCCGCTAAGCGCGCGGGCATCGGGAAATAGTATGCTGCCGGCGCAGCGTACGGGGCCGGAGCGAGGGGCACCCCGTCTTCCATCAGCATGAGCTTGGCACTGCGGTCGGAGTTGCCGCCACGCAGCCCGATGTTGGGTCGCAATCCGAACCCGTCTTCTCCCCGAAGGTACACGCCAGGGACCGTGGCCAGAATCTGGTGGATATCGGTGTGTTCGTAAACCTCGAGTTCGGCTTCAGAAATCGCATACGCGGACCCTGCGATTCGGGGAGCGCCTCGGTCCGCCGTGACGATAATGGTGGCTCCGGCCACGTCGTCTTCCGACGCCTCTTCTGCCTCATCGCCATCCTCGTCGACGTCCTGCGCCCATGCAGGGCTGAACACGATCCAGCCCAGGACGAGCGCCAGCGCGGCAACGGTCCGACTCGGCAACAAGAATCGAACGGCAGATACAATCGGGTTGACCAAGGCCGAAACCAACTGGTGAGGATCGTGGTTGGCCTCTGACAGTCCCAACGCCGTCACGGGTGCTTCGGGTGATGTCTTCAAGTAGCCAAACATCCGATCCCAGCAGGCCAGCCACGTCCCAAAGTTGGAGTCGTGGTACTTGGGGTCCAGCGCGTGGTGAACCTGATGTTGAGCCGGGCTGAGCAGCCAGCGCTCCACAGAAGCCGGAAACCGCATCCACACGTGACTGTGCCGCAGGTTTCCTGTGAGTGCGTTGAACGAAAGGCCGAGGCCGTGCACGCCGAGCACTGTAAACTCCACTGCCGCCCCTCGAAACAACCAATACGCCAGCCCCGCCATGATTCCGGTCGTGATGGAGCCTCGAATGCCGTACAAAATGCCCTCGACCGGATGAATGCGGTGAAAGGTCAGCGGCGTAAGGACCTCGCTGGAGTGGTGCACTTGGTGAAACTGCCAGAGCATCGGAATCTTGTGCATCGCGAGGTGCAAAACGAACCGACTCACATCCCACACCACAAAGAGCAACAGCGTGTAGCCCACGGTGAGAACCCACGCCGGCAGGTCGATAATCTCAGGCGGTCCGATGGTTCGATCCAGCTTGATCGACAGACGGGTCGCAATCCACCACGCCCCACCGACCACCGGAAGCAGGCCCGCAACCGTCAAGAACCGCCGTGCGAGGAACAACTGGAAGTCCAAGATGGACGACTTATGCCGCCAAAGGTGAAGACCGAGTGCTGCACGCCATCCGCCTTGGCCGCCTTGGTAGCGATGAAAGAGGTAGGCAATCACCGCCGCGAACGCAAGGAGGGGAGCATACGTCCTGCTTGCCGGGTCGACAAAAGGCAGGAGCAGCTCCCCTCCGATGCGTTGGAAGGCCTCAGTCATTGTCCCCCGCCGCTTCAGCGGGGACTTCAAGCGCCAAGACGGTCGCGATGTCGACCTTGATGAGGTCGGTCACGCCCTTAACGGCAGCATGCGCAGCTTCCAATGTCTCAGGATCCGACGCCAGAGTGGCATCAAGCCCTGCGGTCAATGCACCGACAGCAGCATCGGCTGCATCGAGCTTGGCGATCACATCGTCAGCCAGTGACTCCTCTTCGACCGCGACGAGCAGGTCGTACATTCCCAGACCTTCGCCACCAGTGTAGAGCGCACGGAATCCGTCAAGGTTTGCGGCAAGCCATTCGTTGGATTGACCAGCCAGCAGGCTTTCGACTTTGTCCGAACAATCTTCCGCACCGCAGGCGCGCAGGCCCAGAGGCCATCCGAGCTTGCGGTCTTTGACATACGTCTCCATGTAGAAGAGACCGTCATAGATCGCATTTACGCCTTTGACCGAGGAATCGAAGACAGCACTGCCCTGTCCAGCGGTGGCCAGTTCATCCGCAAACCCACCTTCCCACGCATCACGGATGCGCTGGAGATCGTCGGCTACCCGGTCGGTGAGGATCACCGCCACTTCGGCTCGAGCCGCCGCTACACCCTCAGCCCCGAGCGCGTTCCACGTTCCTTCACGGTTGATGCCCGAGTTCGAAGAGCAACTGTTCTCGTTTCGCGGTGAGAACAGTACAGTCTCCAGCGCATCAAGGCCGTAGGCATTGATGATCGCCTCGTCGAAGAAGCCAGAATCCTCATACTCTTTTCGACTGGTGACCTGGTCGACACGACACGGGCTGACCGTGGGCCAACTGTAGATGTCGTCGCGAATGTTCTCGCCAGATTCCGCCTTGAGCGATGAGGCGGCGGGTCCCACTTGCATGACCTCAAGGGCCTGCCAAGCGGCCATGGCATCACCCCATGCGTCTTGAGCGGCCGCGCGAGCGTCGTCCGAACTTGGGTCGGATTCAAGATCGGCAGTCGCTGTCTTGAGGGCCGCCACCGCTGCTTCAGCAGCAGCCAAGGCCGGCTCGATGGCAGTCGGCCATGCGTCTTCCAGCATGCCCGTCAGCGCATCACGAACTTCTTCCGGTGCATCCTCGAGAATCTCTTCCGATGCATCGTCGTCTTGGGCGTCGTCTTTGTCGACAGCACACCCCACCTCAATGGCAAAAGCCCCGAGCGCCAAAGCGCTCAGGACTTGCCAAGATGAAAAACGATTTTGTTTTTCAACAATCATAGGTCTTACCAAGCTTCCACAGCTTCGGTGTCGAACCCGTACACGGTACCAATCAGGTCACGAGCTTCGGTGATGGCAGCGATGTACGCCATGTAGTCACCGCCGGAGCCTGGGACGTAACCGGGAGCGTTCAGGCCCAACGCTCCGTGAAGCGCAGCGAATTGCTCGTCAGTCATTGGGGAGTGTGGGTTGAACTGGAACCAGAGACCGAAGCCCTTGGCCTCACCCCAGTGCTTCGCGTAGTCCTTGAAGCTGTAGGTGGCCTCGTCGGTGCCGACAGTTCCGGTCATTACATCGTTTCCGTATGCAGTGATGTCTGCAATCATGTCGTTGATGTAGTGAACCACGGTTGCAGCGACCGCTTTTTCCCAAGCGAGGATGGCCAAGTCCCGATGCGTCACCAGGTCGTCCATTTCTGCATCGGTGAGACCCGTAGTGTCAGCGTTGGCGATGATCGTACGTCCACCGTGGAACCCTTCCCATGCTTCGCCGACAAGGTCGGTGGGAGCGGTCAGCTCTGCGGAGCCCACGTCGCGCTTCGCAGCGTTGACGGAAGCACCGAAGTTGTACTCGGTCTTGAGGTCGATGCAGCCGTCGCCGCTGGGGTCGTTGTCGTTGGCCTTGATCTCAGCCGCAGTGAGCTGTCCGTAGTTACGGGCACCACCGAAGTAGCCGAAGCCTTCGTCCCACTGGTGCTCAAGCGCGGAGTAGCTCTTGCCCACATCGTCTTTGAAATACTGCTCGGTGGAGGCCAAGATGCCCTTACCTTCAACATCGTTGTCGGTGTAGTCGTCTGTACCTTGCGAGAAGGTGATGGCACCGGTCAGGAACTTCTGGATGAGTTGTTGACGATCAACACCGTCGGCCGTCAGGAATGGAGGAAGGTCGCCGGGCGCCTCTTGGTAGGCTTGGGCGTTTGCTTCGATCTCAGAGAACCAGTGCAGGACCAAGGACTCAGGGCTGTTTACGCCTTCGATGTCCACACCAGCGAACTGGGAAAGCGTACCGTCTTCAAGGTCCGTCCAGTTCTTGTGGTCGGTCACGGAGTCGTTACCGGCAATCTTGCCCTTCAGGTTCTTGGTGGAGATTTCGCCCCAAGTGGTCTGAATTGCGTTGTCGGGCGCAAAGAAGAAGCCGTCGCCTTCGTCAGCAGAGTCGAAGTCGAAGTAGTACATGAGGCCGCTCATGACTTCGCCTTCGGCATACTCGGTACCGCCGTCGATCATGTCGTCGAGGTCGCCAATGTAGCCCTTAAGCTCGGTGATCAGAAGTTGGCGCATGGTTTGGCCGGTGTAGCTGACCGAAGACTCGCCATCGATGAACTGGCTTGGGTAGAAGTAGCCATCGGCTTCAGCGAATGCATCACCGGGCACGCAGTCGGCGTCGGCGTCGGCATCGGC
>DEBL01000394.1:0-4711 GCA_002348535.1 Deltaproteobacteria bacterium UBA2957
TGCGTCTGCGTCGGCATCTGCGTCCGCGTCGGCATCTGTGCCCGGTTTCGGATCGTCGCCATCACCGCAACCAATCGCGAGTGGAATCACGAACAGAGCCAAAATAATGTGACGCACAAGCACCTCCATTTCGAATCATACAGACTTCGGGGGGTGAGTGCTACCCGCATTCATCATCCCATGAAATCGATCGCAAGGGCAGAGATCCGGCATTGACGAGCGATGGATGCGCTCATAGGTCCGCGGCATGACCACGCTTCGATACCGGATCGCCGCACTGTACAAGTTCGGTCACATTAACAATGCGGTGCGTCACCAGCCCCGGTTGAAGACCCTCGCTGTGGCCAATGGGGTTTCTGGAACACTCATTGTGGCGGAAGAGGGCATCAACGGGACCATCGCTGGGCCTCCCGACGGACTTGAAGCCGTGCTCGATGGCATCCGAATCATTCCGGGCTTCGATGATCTCGAGGTGAAAGAGTCTTGGTCGAACGAGCAGCCGTTTACGCGAATGAAGGTGCACCACAAACCTGAAATCGTGACCATGGGTGTGCCCGCCGCGGACCCTCGGGTTCAAGTGGGCGAATACGTTGAACCCGGCGACTGGAACGCGTTGATCGCGGAGCCGGGCGTGGTGGTCGTCGATACGCGCAATCACTACGAGTCGAGGATTGGGACCTTTACGGGCTCAGATTTCCCGAACACCGACAACTTCCGGGAGTTCCCCGAATGGGTCGAGGCCAATCAGGATCGGTTGAAAGGCGCCAGCAAGATCGCCATGTTTTGCACTGGAGGCATCCGCTGCGAGCGCGCCACCGCGCACATGATTGAGCAGGGATTCGACAATGTGCATCATCTCAAAGGTGGAATTTTGCGGTACCTCGAGACGGTCCCAGAGTCGGAGAGTGCGTGGCAGGGCGAGTGCTTCGTGTTCGACCAACGCGTGAGCGTGGTGCATGGTGTCGAGCAAGGCACCTATGACATCTGCTATGCGTGCCGTGAGCCCATCGACGATGCCGACAAGAACTCGCCATCCTTCGTGGTCGGTGTGTCCTGCCCCCTCTGTGTGGACAAAACGACGGACGAGCAAAAGCGCAACTTTGCAGAGCGCCAAAAGCAACTGCGTCTGGCTCGGGAGCGCGCGCTCGTGGAGTCCGAATGATGGCGACCCTGTATTCCTTCCGTCGATGCCCGTACGCAATCCGATCTCGGTTGGCGCTGGCCGCAGTCGATTGCACTGTTGAGTTGGTGGAGGTTGACCTCAAAGCCAAACCCGATCGGATGCTCGAACTCTCACCCAAAGGAACAGTGCCCGTGCTGCACCTCGAAGACGGAACCGTTTTAGAGGAAAGCCTCGACATTATGATGTGGGCCTTGCGTACGTATGAGCCGCTGGGCTGGCTGGGGGAGTCGGCCGCAGAACTGGATGAAATGATGGCTGCCATAGAGGTCAATGATCGCGCGTTTAAGCATCACTTGGACCGCACCAAGTATGCGGTTCGCTACGAAGGAGCGGACGCCGAAGAACACCGCGCTTTGGCGCTCGAATTGCTTGCCACACTCAGTCAGCGGCTGACCCAAAGCCCGTACCTATGGGGGCAACGACCGAAGATAGCAGACTGGGCATTGTTGCCCTTCGTCCGACAGTTTGCCAACATCGATCGTGGCCGTTTTGACCAAGAGGTTGACCCCGCCTTGGTGGGGTGGCTCGACCGCGGTCTTTCCAGTTCGTTGTTTGTCGAGGTCATGAAGAAAGGTGGGCGCTGGGCTGGCTGATGGCCAACACTAGGGCGTACACCAGAGTTGCACACCGAGCGCACAGGCCTGCCGTTTTGCGACTTCGATCGCTTCGGGCGTGTTCGGAACACCACAACCCTCCGTGTGGAGTTGAATCAGGTCCACGCAGGCGGTAAACACGCCCTCGTTGCAACCCTTCGATACGGCCGGTCCGAGGTCGGAACAGAACGTTTGAAATTGTTCTGCGGTGCCAGACACACGCAGAATATCCTTGGCCACCATGCACGCATTGGAGTCTCCGGCTTGGCAAGGTGGTAGGGCAATTTCCATGGCCCGTTGGTACATTCCATCGGGGTCGGTGCCGAGGGCCGTGGGTGCATTTCCGTTGGCCACCATTTGCCCCAGTTCGAAGCACGCTGTGGGTTCATTTCCTCGGCAAGCATTGATGAGAATGTCGGCGGCCCGCTGTGGATCCGCTGGCAGGCCCGTCCCGTTGTGAAGCGCAGCGCCCAACAAGGCGCAGCTAAAGAGCTCACCGCCATCGCAGGCCAAGGATCGGTAGTGCAATGACCGTTCAAGGTCGGGCTCAACGCCGTAACCGAGCTTGTACACGCCTCCAATGTGTCCGCACGCCGCTGCTACGCCACCCTTGCAGGCGTTTTCGTTCAGAGCAATGGCTTTCGCCATGTCTCGTTCAACGCCGTTTCCGAGCAGATGTTGGACGGCGAGGTAGTGGCACGCACTGGGCCAACCGCGTTCGCAAGCCGCCTTGAAGTAGGTAGCGGCGACGGGACCATTGGCCGGAACACCCGTGCCACTCAAGTGCAATGCGCCGAGGTCAGTGCAACTCTTAAGGTCGCCGCCGTCGCATCCCAGGGTGAGCAGCTTCACCGCCTTTTCGTTGTCCACGGGAACGCCTGCGCCCACGAGGTGCATGCCACCGAGCGCTCCGCAGGCTGCAGCGTCGCCTTGCTCGCATGCAACAGAGCGTTCGGTTGCGTCTGACTTCGGTGAAGTCGCGAAAGAAGAGCAGGTTGATAAAACAAACACCAAAAGAACGCGCATGCAGACTCCCCATCGAAATGGATTGTACACTGCTGCTATGGCACGCCATTCCACCGATCGCCAATCACTCGAGAGGACCTGCCGTGTGGAATTTGTACGAGACTCTGGACCCGGGGGCCAGCATCGAAACAAGCGCTATACAGGAGTTCGACTCACGCATGAGCCATCCGGCACTGTGGTCATGGCAACGGAACGACGCAGTCAGTCTATGAATCGCGAATTGGCTTTCGAGCGCATGGCAGAGCGTCTGGAGGCGCTTCAGCATCGCCCTAAACGCCGAAAACCCACGAAGCCGACGCGGGCCTCTGTTCGACGCCGCTTGGATTCGAAGGCCAAAGCAGCAAAGAAGAAAGCCGGACGTCGAAAGCCCGCTGCCGATTGAAGGTGGGCCCCCTTCATTTCCAGTCAAACTCGGCTTGGTCGGTCAGGTTCTTGACGATGCCCCATCCGACGGCGTACTCGTTGGCGGTCTCCAGGTCGATGCCGTTGAACATTGTCCCGATTGACCGGCTCAATACGCCATGGGCGGCGTGTGCATCCGGACGCATGGGCGGCAGGTCGGCAATGTACGCTCGGGCAAAGTTTGTGTCCACCGCAAGGGGGCCGGTCTTACCATCGCGTTGCCAATTACCCGTGGCGCGGAAGCTTGTGTTTTCCAGGTCGCCGCCGGTGGCACCGCGGGCGATCAACCAGTACACCGAGCAATACACCCTGCGGTCGAATGCAACGGTCGGCAGTTCGGCGTTTCGAGGAGGGGTGAACGACTCCTTTGCGTGCAGGTCCACCAATGAGGGGTCATCGAATGGAGGGTGGCTGGCGTGCGCGGTCGAAACAAACCAGCCCATCGCCTGCGCCAGCCCGGTATCCGCCTCACACGGTACGAGAGATACCAATGATGTCACGACGAATCCCTTGTCGATGGTGACTTCGTAGCCGAGATCGGTCACCATCGTCAGCGGTGCATCTCCGTCAAGGCTGGCACCGTTCAGCTGCCAGCCCAAGGTCCATGTGATGGCGGATAGCGCAGGAGAACTGGTTGATTGTGCCGTTGATTCACGGGGTTCAGCACAGCTGAACAGAATCAGCCCCATGGCGAACATCAAGGAGGACCACCCCCGACCGAGTCCGCCGGTGTGCCAACGTAGCACCCCAAGATGTACGGGAATGTTGCAGTGGCGTGGTAGCCGTAGGTTCCATCGGGTTGCACGCGCCCGTTGCATTGGTCGAGGTAGTTCGGCGACTCTTTTTCAACGTAGGCGTGGTTGTCCCACGCGTCTGTTGTGGGGTCACCGGTCTGCTCCCACCCCGACTCCAGTTCGATGACTTCAGAGCACTCAGGATCGGTGCACCCATAGGGGCCATAGATCGGAAATCCATCCATTGCCCAGCCAAGAATTGGTGACGGCTCACCGGGGTCAGGGTCTTCCAAGGTCCAAGGTTCCGCGACCACACCCGACTGCACCAAGCACTTCTGCACCAAGCCATGGTTGTGGTACGCGTCCGCAGTGTGTCCCAAGCAACCGTCCATGAGTCCGTTGTAGATTGGGTCGCCCCACGGATCGGGATGAGGGCCTTCGTTTGGCCCGAACCAAGGGGTTCCTGCGACGGTGAAGCCGGCGAGGCCCAACAACGGGATTTCAGTTGGATCATCTGCAATCTCTGGATTGAGCGTGATGGTCCACGTGGCCTCCACCGCGGTCAACGCGTTGGGTGTCATCGGCACGAACGAGTAATGCGGAACTTGGTTGGTTTGGATTGTGAACGTCGACTCGTCGCACGACCCGGATAGCTCCGGAGACGGGTAGCCATCGCCGGGCCCTGGGGCTGAACTCAAATCCAACAAAGAGTGTAAGGGTGGGCAAGCGTCGGCATCCGCGTCGGCATCCGCGTCGGCATCGGCATCGGCGTC
>DEBL01000394.1:5030-14883 GCA_002348535.1 Deltaproteobacteria bacterium UBA2957
CATCGGCGTCGGCGTCGGCGTCCGCCTCGACCACGCTGCCGGAGTCATCGGCTGGGCTTTGGGCCTTACCGCACCCTAGCAACACAAGCGTCAAGTGGAGGCTCTTCATCGGTGTTCTCTCGGTTGAATCAGATGGATCGCGCACACGGCGGCAGTACACCGTGGCGTCGCTTCTGCGCGAGCGTAGAATGCAGGTAATGAGATTGCAAGGCTTTATACCGTGCCAAACCGCCCAAGGAATTACAGGGTGGTAAAGGAGGACCCGGGATGGATGTTCGTTTGACGCAGTTCAGCCACGGCGGCGGTTGAGGATGCAAGTTGGGTCCGGAGGACCTTGAACAAATCGTCCGCGTGCTTCCACGTACGGCGGATCCGAACATCTTGGTTGGCCTTGAAACGGGCGATGACGGCGCAGTCGTGCGTCTTAGTGCCGAGATTGCCGTCATTCAGACACTTGATTTCTTCATGCCCATCGTTGACGACCCATACGATTTCGGCCGAATTGCGGCGGCCAACAGCCTGTCTGATGTGTATGCAATGGGCGGCACTCCGCTGAGTGCGCTCGCCATCTTGGGTTTGCCGGTCGGTAAACTCGATGTTTCGGTTGGTGCCCGAATATTGGAGGGAGGCGCTGCAGTGTGTGCAGAAGCAGGAATCCAAGTGGTCGGCGGGCACAGCATTGATGACGCGGAGCCCAAGTTCGGTCTGAGCGTGACGGGAACCGTCCATCCGGAACGGGTGTGGCGCAACAGTACCGGTCAAGCCGGTGACATTCTCGTGTTGACCAAGCCCATCGGGTCGGGAGCTGTGACCACGGCGATCAAGAAAGACCGAGTGTCTCCATCGGTCGCCGCGCGCGCAGTGGAAACGATGGCGATGCTCAACCGCGGTGCGGCCGAGGCGGCGGCAGAAGTTGGGATCACAGCGGCCACCGACGTGACGGGCTTTTCGCTTTTGGGGCATGCCATTGAGATGGCGGATGGTGCGGGGTTGGGTCTCGAGTTGTGGTCCAACGCGATGCCCGTGCTCGATGGAGCCACTGCGGCGCTGGTAGAGGGGATCGCTCCGGGGGCCACGCGACGAAATCTCGCCCACTTTGGTGCGCGAGTGGACTGGGATTCATCGGTCGATGCAATTCAGAGGCAGTTAATGGGTGACCCGCAGACCAGCGGAGGGCTTCTGCTGGCGGTGTCGGCAGATCGACGTGACGCTCTGATTGATGCGCTAAAGGCCCGTGGTGCGCTCGCAGCTGCGCCGGTTGGCGTGCTGACGGCCGGAAAAGAAATTCGAGTCAGGTAGTTCTCAGCGCGGGGTCAAGAAGTCCTGCGTCCTCCGAGGACACCGAACCCGAGGGCTGCAGCAGGTTCATGTGTTCCAAGGCGGCAAGCACGCGATTGACGGCCGCTTCAAGACTGAGCTGCGAAAGATCAACGTCGACATCGGGTTCGATGGGGGCCTCGTAGGGGTCATCTACTCCGGTGAATCCCCTGATTTCGCCGCGTAGGGCGCGTGCCCATGCGCCGTCTTTGTCCCGGTCGATGCAGGCTGATTTCGGCGTAGAAACATAGACCTCTGCAAATGCACCGAGTTCATTGCGGACCGCCCTGCGCGTGTCTGCATACGGACTCACCGCGGAGACGATTGCGACCACGCCGTTCCGCACGAGCAAATTTGCCGCAAACGCATGGCGCTGGATGTTGGTGTCGCGGTCATCCCGCGAAAATCCGAGTGAGGCACCGAGGGGAGTTTTTCGCATCTTGCCCGAATTAATGACTTCGGTTTGCAAACCGCGGGCGCCGATGGCGGATGCCAAGGTCTCGGCCAATTGGGATTTGCCTGATGAAGGCAGCCCTGTACACCAAACCGTGAATGCGCTTTCCAAACCGCCTCCTTGTGCGATGGCATCGTAGCGGGGTGGCGCTGGTGTGGCTACCACAAGAGGCATGTTCAGTGATCGGGCCCGAGGCCCAAAGATAATCGTTGCTGTGGTCGCTTTGCTCAGCTTGAGCGTGCACTACACTCGCTTTGCGGTGGCACAGCGCGCTTCGATCGGTGCAGCATTCGAAGACCCGGTGCACCACGATGGCATGCAAATGGCGTTCTCCTTGTGGGAGATTACGCACATCAGCACCCCAAATATGTACAGCATATCGAAGACCGTGCGTGGTGTTTCCATTGAAGGGCCGACTGAGGGACTCAAGGTGGGGGACACGGTGACCATCAAGGGGACGTTTCGTGCTTCTGATCGCCGAGTTGTGGTCCGCGAGACCATTCCACATCCCCTTCGCCGAATGAAAGGCATGTTGAGCATACTCGCGCTTGTTGCGGCCCTCATCGCGGCACCCCGATGGTTTGGTGTGGAGTCCGGACGGGTGGTGGTCCGTGGCTGACTTGATCACGCACAGTGCTGCAGCCGTGGCGTGGAAGGCCGTCACCAACGGTGGCATGCCTGCGGTCTTTGTCGCGGGTACAATCATGCCCGACCTGCTGGCTCGCGTTCCCTCAATCGTCATGGGCTTCGTCCATGTTCACGTTGTGCAGTTGCCAGCTCTGTTGATTCACGGGTGGCAGCCGTTTCATCAACCCGCGGGCATGCTGCTCGTCGCGTACCTCATGGCCATGATGGTTGGGGAGTCAAAACGAAGGGCGGTGTTTTGGAATTTGACCGGCGGCATGGGCCTCCACTTGGGGATCGATCTGCTTCAAGACCATCACGGGTCGGGATACCTCGTTGGATTCCCGTTTTGGACTGGCACATTTGAGTTCGCCGTCATGGGTAGCGAGGCCACCGTTTGGTGGGCAGTACCCACCGCGATGTTCGCGGGGGTGCTGGCCCATTTGCGGTGGCGAAAGGGTTAGGCGGCATCCTCCGCTGATTCCGCTTCTCGTCTTCCGATTAAGGTGATTCGATTCCCCACGATCACCGTTTTTGCGCGTTCTTGCCCATCGCGATTGATCCATCGCTCATGGTGGATGCGCCCATCGATCGCAACGGGGTCACCTTTGGAGAGGTATTCATGGGCGAACTCAGCATTGTGGCGCCACAGTTTGACGGTGTGCCACGTTGTGGAGCGCTCGCTTCGGTCATCTGGATTTGGGCGTCGATGGGTTGCGATGCTCAATGTGCAAAATGCGTGGCCCTCTTTGGTGTGATTTAGCTCCGGTGTGGCGCCAACATTTCCGAGAATAAATGCAGTGTTGATTGTGCCCATGGGTCCTCCTATGGTGAATAAGGCGCCCATCTTCAAAGCAATCGCTGTGCCACGGTCTAACTGGCTGAAAACCCAAGACATTGGATGCGAATTGCCCGCCGACATGCTGACACTGTGACGGAGAGTTGGTCAGCCTTGAATGCGCCGGAGAACAGCCCGCACTGTTGAGGCATGCCACTGACCACCGCGGCGGGTGGGAATGCCCTCCGTGCTCAGCGTTTGTGCGATTTCCCGCAACGAGAAGCCCTGCGCGTGCAGGGCTTCGATTCGTCGACCAGCAGCCTTCGGATCGGCTGCAGGCGGGGCGATGGGCGGCGGCAGTGCGGGACGCTGTCGCAACTCGGACCAGTCGTCGGAAAAAACCACCACTGAGCCCCTCGGATCAGAGGGCTCGGTGGCGGTGGGGACAGGGGGGGAAGGGACAGTGCCCGTTTCTTGCTCGAGTAGGTCCAGACCTTTGGCGAGCGCGACGCGGAGCACAGACGACCGTGAGACCTGCCCCAGAGCCCTCACCAAAGGGTCCTGACGCAGAACGGGCACAAGCAACTCAGCTCGATTCAACAAGTCCAACTCGATCCGCAGCGCAGTTTGAGCCTTGTTGTTCATGCCCTCATCCGTAAGTCGTGCCTATTTGTACTTCGCATGAAATATGTCTGCAAACAGTGAAAACAAAAAAAACAGCCTGAAAGGCTGTAATGGGTGTTCTTATATGTACACTTAGATCAATTGATTGCCGATCTGTCGATCGAATGTTGGTCGAAAAATAAATTCCCTGCCGAGCCGAAAAAAGTTGGATTTAGCCGGCAGTCTTGACGGTTCGATGTGGCGCATCAGAAACGCGTCTTAGCGGTGACTCGCTGCGTACATCTTCGTGGGCTTAGCGGCGCCGTCGGGCCCAGAGCAGGCTTGGGACGAACCATGCGAAGGCTGCGCTGGTTCCGCCCTTGCAGTTGCCCCCATCTCGCCCGTCGCAGTTCTCATCGAGTCCGTTGCCCCAACGGTCCATAGAGTTCGGATTGATTGCAGGGTCGGTATCGTCACAATCGCCACCCGGGAGTTCGCCGAGGTTTTGATTCAGGTCTGGATGCGTGCACTCGCCCACATGTTCGTTCGACACGAATCCGTCTCGGTCTTGGTCAAAATCATCATCTCGCTGGCAGTCGGAGTCGATTCCGTCGTAGGGAGTGTCTGGCGCCCCCGGATACACCGTTGCGTCGGAGTCATCACAATCCACCTCATCGGGCCATGTATCTCCGTCTTCATCCACGCCATGGGTGGGCTCGACGTTTCCGGTGTCCCAGCCCCATGCAGGTGCGGCGGTCATAGCGCCAATGATGGCCCCAATGATGGTGAAACGTGCGATCATGCAATTCTGTACCGTATGAATTCAAAGTACCCGAATCGGTGAGTGGACGTGAATCAACTGCAGACGCCAAGGCCCCAACTGCTTCAGCAACGATGGGGCCGGTTGTCGGTCTTGGCATTGCTGTACTTTGTTCAAGGCATGCCCTTCGGGTTTCAAGTCGGTGCCCTGCCGATATTTCTGTACGAGCAAGGGGCGGATCTTCAGTTTATTGGTTTTTCTACGGCGCTCGCGATTCCATGGGCACTGAAATTTTGTTGGGCACCATTTGTAGAAGCGTGGGGTGGACATGCCGGCTCACGGAAGCGCTGGATTGTTCCACTCCAGATTCTGATGGCCGCTGTGCTGTTGGGCGCCGCCGTGCTGAAATTGCCCGAACACCTGTCCATCTTGATGGGGCTGCTATTGGTGCTGAATGCTTTGGCCGCAACGCAGGACATCGCCGTCGATGGAATGGCCATAGACTTGCTATCAAACAAGGAGTTGGGGCTTGGAAATGCGGCACAAGTGGTTGGCTTCAAGGCGGGTATGACGGTTGCGGGCGGGGTGTTGGTTTGGCTGACGTCGCGCATTGATTGGTCGGGGACTTTTCTGTGTATGGCACTGGCGATTGCCAGTGTGGCTGTTGGGCTGTTGTGCGTTGAGGAGCCAGAGGGCGCGGTGACCGCTGCACCGGAACCCCGAACTCGCATTCGGGGTGTGGTTGCCACGGTCAAGGCGGAGATGATGAAGCCCGGGATGGCGCTGATCTTCGCGGTGATTGGCTCGTACAAGATGGGCGAATCGATCATCGATGTCATGTTTAAACCCTTTTTGTTGGAAAGCGGAATCACAGCGGCTGACCTTGGGCTCTGGTTGGGGACGTGGGGCATGGGGGCATCCATTGGGGGCTCGTTGCTGGGCGGTGTGCTCGCCATGCGATTTCGACTGTTGCCGCTGCTGTTGGTGGCCGGGACCATACGGTTGCTTCCTCAAACGCTGCAGTGGCTCATGGCGGTTGGTGTCATCGATGTGGTTCCCACCAGCGTCGTTGTGGTCTCGTTGATGGAGCACTTCGCCGGTGGCGCGCTCACCACGGTCATGTTTGCGTGCATGATGGGTTGGGTCAATCGTGCAGCGGGCGCGACGCATTTCACCCTCTTGGCCTGTGTTGAGGTCTGGGGAAAGTCGGTCGCCGCCTTTGGTTCGGGCGTGTTGGCCAGCCACCTCGGCTACTCGGGTGCTTTCGGCCTTGGATTCATTCTCGGCCTTTTATTTTTGGTGCTCGTGGTAGCTATTCCGGCGTCGTCTGAGCCGACTCGAGTGAAGATGTGATGGCCTTGGCAACCGCTGAATGGCCCAGTGCAGACAGGTGGTAGTCGCCCATCAAGAAATGTTCGCCCTCGCTCAATACGGGGGTCAGGTCGAGGGGCTTGAGGTCGGCCAATGCGGTCATGACTTGGTCGCGGAGTCGGGTGTCGCGCCACGGTTCGGTGGCCAACTCCGTCGCGAACGGTGCGAGCGGTGAATCTGAGGCTCGATCGGCAGTCGCGTAGATGTCGGCGGGCAGGTACACGGGAAGCACGGGCGTGGTTGGATGGCGTTGGGCGAAACTGTGAATCGCATTGGTCATGTTCAACGTGGTTTCGCGCATCGACACAGGGTCGGTCATCCACTGCGGGACCGGGGGGGTGGGCGCGTCCCAGTCTTTTAGGGCTAGATGACCCAACAAGAAGAGCAGGTGTGAACTCGACAGCGGGCTTGCGAGGAACTGGCCTCGTGGACCCTCGGCGTCTTCGGCATCGATCAGCCAACCACCACGAACGCGGTAGCGTGAACCCACCGGTTCATTGACCTCATCCCAATCATTCATTTGATTGACGATGACAATCACCCCTCCGGCTGGGTGGTCCGCTAAGTGCTCATTGGCGGACCAGAGGGCATCGCCGACGCCGTATCCGGGTACACCGAGATTCCGCACCCCAGAGCCATCGATGGTCAGCAGGGCGGGGAAGGGTTCTGCGTCATTGACGCCGTTGCCCATCACTTGCGAGTCCCCAACCACGATCCACGACCGGTCGTCGACGGTCTGAGACGCAATCCGATGGCCATTGGCGTCAGTGTTGATCTCCCACGGCTCGCCGTATGCGCGCGCAATTCGCGCAGTTTCGGACGGTTCGAGATGAATGGCACCGCCTGCGTCACTCTCAAAGAGCCGAATCATGGGCGTTGCATTGCCATCGATCACACGGATTGCACCTTCACACAGCGCGGCCGTAATCAGACTGCTGATTGTCATGATCGCGATGCGTGCTTTGATGGAAGGTACGTCGGACACAGAAAACTCTCGCTCATCATCGCAAGGTTGTTGGCGTTTGGGTGGAAGTTGTGTATTTCGAGTGCGTCGAAGGAGCCTACTGTGGAAAAGCAATCCGGAAAAAAAGCGTTGATAGCACTGCTGGTCGTGACGGTGATCTGGGGCTGGACTTTTTCTTGGATGAAGGAGGCGATTGATACGGCGACGGTTCAACTGGGAGAGGCGCTGCCGTTCATTGTCGGCTTGTTCATGACCATTCGATTCGGCATTGCATCGCTGTTGATGCCGATCGTTGTGCCCGGATCCCGTGTCAATGCCTTTGAGGGTTCAACATGGCGCGATGGAGGCATCCTCGCGTTTTTCCTTCTCGCCGGATTTTTGCTTCAGATGTTTGGTTTGGATGGCGTCGACCCAGCGGTCTCTGCATTTTTGACCTCTCTGTACGTCGCCTTTACTGCCATCATTGCAGCGTTGATGAGCCGCAAACTGCCGGGCGCCGTCGCCGTCATCGGCGTGGCGATGGTAACGGTTGGCGCGGCGTTCATTTCTGGACCGCCTCAGCTGAGCTTTGACCTCCCTGAGTGGTTGACGGTGTTGTGCGCTGTTCTTTTTGCCGGGCACATTGTCGCGACGGACAAGGTCACGAGGCGAAGCACGCCTCTTGCTGTTGCGTGGACCAGTTTCGTGTGGGTGACGGCGGGATCGGCAGTCCTTCTTGCTATCGGCTGGTCGCTGCAGCCATCGATTTCTGTGTCGCTGGTGGCGACGCTAATGACCACCAAGGGGTTCATAGTGCCGGCCGTGCTCGCGGGCGTGCTTGGTTCGTTGGTTGCGTTGTCACTGCTGACGAACTTTCAGAAGTATCTGAGCCCGGTACGCGCTGCGATTCTGTACTCGCTCGAGCCGGTTTGGGCCGCTTTGATTGCCCTCGCCGTCGGACAGGTCTCGCTGGATGGTTGGCTCTTGTTTGGCGGAGCGTTGCTGCTCGTCGGCAACCTCTGGATGGAGATATGGCCGCGGATGCGTCGCGGAGGGGTGTAAAATATGGTTCGGAGGCCGATTGTTTCATGTGGTGCGTGTTGGCAACATTGTTGCAGCCAGCGTTGGCCCTGAGCGTGGATCAGCGGTCCGAAAATGGCACTGTCATCGTCTCAGCCGAACTGTCCCATTCCGTCGAGGCGGTCCGCGCCCTGTTGGCGGATGAGTCCGTTACCATGCGCCTTGGCTCCAACATACGCGAGGTCGCCGTTACCCCGCTCTCGAACGGTTGCGCGCAGTTGGATGTCACGCAGCGCGGACTGCACAGAGAACTCAAGTACGTTTCTGAGCGATGCCCTACGCCGAATGGTTGGCGGGCAACCATGGTTTCGAGCGATGACTTTGTTCGCCACGATATTCACTGGTCAGTGCATCCGGTGAATGAGCGCACGAAGGTTGTGATTGTGGTTGATGTTCAGCTTCGGACCATCATTCCTCGGTGGATGATTGACCGCTTTGTCGGGAATGCCCTTGAGGGCACGTTGAGAACAATGCACGCCATGTTGGACCAACGGCACATTGAGTCCCAAGCGATGGTGCCGTAGGGAGCACGGGCGGGAAGACCGTTCGTGCGGATTGCACTGGGATGCGCGAGACTGCTTGATCAAGGGACTGCTATGCCTCGACTAACCCGCGCAACTCGGATACGGATTGCCGCCTGCGGAGGGAAAAATGGCGCGCATTGCAGTGGTACCCGGGGATGGTATCGGTCGGGAAGTGATCGACGAGGGTGTGCGCGTTTTGGCTGCGCTTCAGCCTGAGTTGTCGATGGAATGGTTCGACCTCGGTGCGGACAAGTACCTTGCCGAGGGCGTCACGATGCCCGAAGGCCTGATGGACCGATGGCGCGACGAGTTCGACTGCATCTATCTTGGCGCGTTGGGTGACCCTCGTGTCCCGAACAACGTGCACGCGGTTGACATCTTGCTTGGGGCCCGATTTCAACTCGATTTGTACATCAACCTGCGACCGATCCAACTGCTCGATGCTCGGTACTGTCCGCTGAAGGAAAAAAAGCCTGAAGACATCGACATCATGGTGTTTCGGGAGAACACGGAGGGGCTGTACACCGGCATTGGCGGCCAGTTTAAGAGGGGTACACCCGATGAGGTTGCAATCGAAGCCGAAATGAACTCGCGGAAGGGTGTGGAGCGCATCATCAGGGCGGCGTTTGAATATGCCCAAACCCACGGAAAACAGCGGGTGTGCATGTCGGACAAATCCAATGCGATGCGTCACGGGCATGACCTTTGGCAGCGGGTGTTCCGCGAGGTCGCCTCCGAGTATTCCAGCATCGACGCTCACCATTATTTCGTTGATGTCTTGGCGATGGAACTGGTCCGGTGCCCCGAGCAGTTCGAAGTCATCGTGACCAACAACCTCTTTGGGGACATCGTGACAGATCTCGGTGCGGTTCTCCAAGGCGGAATCGGGTTGGCAGGGAGCGGGAACATCAACCCCGGCAAGGTCAGTCTGTTCGAGCCGGTACACGGTTCAGCACCGACCATCGCCGGCCAAGGCGTGGCCAATCCACTGGCGGCCATCCTGACCGCAGCGATGATGCTCGAATATTTGGGCCACCCGGGTGACGCGAAGCGCGTGCATGCCGCCGTGGCCGATTGCCTTCGCTCAGACTTGATCACACCCGAACTCGGCGGCACACTTTCGACCGCAGAGGTCGGTGACGCAGTGCTATCAAGGCTTTAAATTTTTTGTCGTAGGAGACACAATGGATGACATCGTATTTTTGTCTGGAAAACGGACCCCTTTTGGCACCTTTCTGGGAGCCTTATCAAAGGTCAGTGCCATCGATCTTGGTGTGGTCGCCTCCAAGGCCGCCATCGAACAAGCCGGGGTTTCGGCGGAAGACATCGACCATGTTGTGTTTGGTAATGTGATGCAAACCTCGGCGGACGCGATTTACGGCGCCCGTCACATCGGCTT
>DEBL01000394.1:15199-22877 GCA_002348535.1 Deltaproteobacteria bacterium UBA2957
CCGGCGCCCGTCACATCGGCTTGAAGAGCGGCGTGCCAGTTCCGACGCCTGCGGTGACTGTGAATCGCCTCTGCGGGTCAGGTTTTGAAGCCTTAGCGCAGGCCAGTCAGTTGCTTCGCTTGGGCGAGGCGACCATGGTGCTCGCCGGCGGTGCTGAGAACATGACGCAGGCGCCGCACACCATTCGGGGCGCCCGTGCTGGATTCAAGCTCGGCGGTACGGAGATGAACGACTACCTCAGAGAGGTGTTAATGGACCCGGTTGCCGGGTGTGAGATGGCCATCACCGCTGAGAACTTGGGTGAAAAATACGGCATTACGCGTCAAGATGCTGACGAATACGGGCTTCGTTCACAAATGGCGTGGCACCACGCTCATGAACATGGGTTCTACGACAGCGAGATTGTGCCGGTTGTGATTCCCAGTCGACGCGGCGACATCACCGTCAGCGTGGATGAGCACCCGCAACTGTCGCCGCTGAAACCCGAGAAGATCCGCGCTCGGTTCGGGGCCGAAGCCATGGCTGGCCTCCGACCTGTGTTCAAGAAAGATGGGACGGTGACTGCAGCCAACGCATCTGGAATCAACGACGGCGCGGGCGCGATGGTGATGACTACCGCAACGATTGCCCAAGAAAGAGGCCTGCAGCCGATTGGCCGTCTTGTGAGCTCGGCCAGTTTTGGCGTGGACCCGAAATACATGGGCATCGGACCGGTGTACGCCATTCGGGAGGCGCTGAAGCGTGCCGACATGAGCCTCGGACAGATGGACCTCGTCGAGATAAACGAAGCCTTCTCAACACAGTACATCGCATGCGAGCGAGAACTCGAACTGGACCGAACCATCACCAACGTCAACTCCGGTGGCGTCGCGATTGGTCATCCACTCGCGGCCTCGGGAACCCGCATCACGTCCCATCTCATCTACGAGTTGAAGCGACGTGGCAAAAAATACGGTGTCGGCTCGGCATGCATCGGTGGCGGTCAAGGAATCGCCGTCGTGGTGGAAGCGTTTTAGAACAAGGGATCGCTTGATGTCGGTACAAGACGAAGTCATATACGACTGGAACGTGAATGGACCCACTGAGAGTCCACCGATGGGCGATGTCGAGTATTTGGACGAAACACTTCGCGATGGAATTCAATGTCCGAGTGTGACCGACCCGCCCATTGAGGCGAAGCTTGAAATCGTAAGACTCCTCGACTCAGTTGGCGTTCATCATCTTGATATTGGTCTTCCCGGTGCCGGCCCGCGCGCTGTGGAAGACTGTGTGCTCATCGCAGAGTTGATTCGCGATGAGGGCCTCTCAATTCGTCCCTCTTGTGCCGGCCGGACGCATCCCAATGACATCAAGGCCATTATTGAAGTTTCGGAGCGCACAGGTGTGGCCATCGAAGCCCTTGCCTTTTTGGGCACATCGCCCATTCGCTTGTACACCGAGGGCTGGGACGAAGAACTGTTGGAGAAGCGAACGCGGACCGCCATGCAGATGTGCAAGACTGCGGGCCTTGAGGTGACGTTCGTTACTGAGGATACAGTTCGAAGCCACCCCGACACCCTTCGGCGACTGTTTACAGCAGCAATCGAGGAAGGTGCGGACGGCTTGTGCGTCTGCGACACGGTGGGCCATGCAACGCCAAATGGCGTGTTTAACCTCGTGCATTTTACCCGGGACGTGGTGCGTGAGATGGGGACCGACACCCGAGTTGGATGGCACGGGCACAACGATCGGGGCTTTGGCCTTGGAAATGCGCTGAGTGCGATCGAGGCGGGCGCGAACCGTGTTCACGGGACCGTGTTGGGCATGGGCGAACGGGTTGGCAACACACCCATTGATCTCATGCTGATGAACCTGAAGCTGCTCGGTTTACACGATGGGGATCTTTCGGGGCTTGCCGAACTGGTGGACCTCGCATCCTCCGCTTGTGAATGGCCGATTCCTGTGAACTACCCGGTGTTTGGTAAAGACGCGTTTCGGACCGGAACCGGTGTCCATGCCGCAGCCGTGATTAAGGCCATCAAAAAAGGCGATGATTGGTTGGCCGATGCGGTCTATTCGGGAGTTCCAGCTTCATGGTTTGGACGGTTTCAAGAAATCGAGATCGGCCACATGGCGGGTGATTCCAACATCATCTATTGGCTACAGAGCCGAGGCCTTGAGCCCGATGCTGGCTTGGTTGCGGCCATCCGCGCCAAAGCCAAAAGCACCAGCCGCGTGCTTTCTGAAGAAGAAGTGATGGCCGTCGTAAACGACTACTCAGGCTGACCGCTATTCTTCGGATCCGCGGCTCAACGCTGCCTTAATTGCCTGTCGTTTCGCGTTCAGTTGTTGGTCGGGGCCCTCAGGTTCCGACCGGACCGCTTTGACGAGGCGTCCGTTGTTGCTCACGATGTGCATCACCAGAAGCAAACCGAGAACCCAGTTGATGGCCTTGGTGGCCCCGCTAAAGCCTGGAATCCCGACCGCTAAGAGGCCGACAATGGTGGCCAAGTTGGTGAGTTGGAGGGCCCAGAATACTGCCCGTCGCGTGTGCCATCGGGGAATCTTGAACAGCAGGTTGTTGAACCCCAACAAGGCTGCCACAGCGAATATCAGAGTGGTGGAGGTGTCCATTACAGTCCGATGTTGTCGATGAGCCTTGTGGAGCCAACGTGAGCGGCAACCAGCGCGCGTGCGGGCCCATCGATGGTTTCGAGAGGTTTGAGAGAGGAGGGATGCACGATGGAGAGGTAATCGACCGAATCCGCCTGCACGATGGGGCGTGCGATCGCAAGCCGTTCGGACACCGAAGGCGACCCGGAGTTTGCGATGGCTTGCAGGGCAGCGAAGAGCGTTAGTGCGCGCGATCGATCGCTTGCATTAAGGTATTTGTTGCGCGAACTGAGGGCGAGCCCGTCGACATCCCGAACCAGTGGCCCGCCTACGATTTCGATGGGCAGGCAGAGGTCACGAACCATGCGCCGAATCACCGCGAGTTGTTGGTAGTCCTTTTCGCCAAACACCGCGACATCGGGTTGGACGATGCCAAACAGACGAGCCACCACCGTTGTGACCCCATCGAAGTGGCCAGGACGAGAAGCACCGCACAGCCCATCGGTGAGTTCTTGAACTCGGACTGTGGTGCTGTGGTCACCATCGTAAAGGTCCGGCGGAACGAACAGGGTGTCAACGCCCACCGACTCACACAAGGCCGTGTCGCGCTCGAGGTCCCGAGGGTACTGGTCCAGATCTTCATTGGGTCCGAACTGGAGCGGATTGACGTAGATCGATGCAACGAGATGGTCGCAACGCGCACGAGCAAGGCGCATCAGACTGAGGTGGCCCTCATGCAAGAACCCCATCGTTGGCACGAACCCAACCCGCAGGCCGTGACGTTTGAAATCCAACAGGCGAGTTTGTGCGGAGGCGACGTCGGCGACGGTGTGCATCAGTAGAGCCGGGTGACCTTTTTGTCGGTGCGCGAGCGGTGAAAGCTGTGCTCAGGACCCGGAAAGGCGCCCGAGCGGACCTCATCGATGTAGGCACTCACGGCTTGGGTCATGGGGTCTTGGAGCTCCGCAAACCGTTTGAGAAACTTGGGTGAGAAGCTCATGTCGAAACCCAAGAGGTCGTTGCAGACCAAGACTTGGCCATCGCAGTTGCGCCCCGCGCCGATGCCGATGGTTGGGATCCGCAACGCCTGCGTAACCTCAGCGGCCAACTCAGCGGGGACCATCTCCAAAACAAGCGCGAACGCGCCGGCCTCTTCGATGGCGTGAGCGTCGTGCAACAATTGCTCGGCGGCGGCGTCGCCTCGACCTTGAACGCGCCAGCCACCGAGTGCATTGACGGACTGGGGGGTGAGGCCAATGTGTCCGACGACGGGGATTCCAGCCTGAACAATCTTCTCGACGGCGGGTGCGGATCGTTCACCACCTTCCAGCTTCACAGACTGCGCACGCCCCTCTTGCACCAGCCGTCCGGCGCTCGCTAACGCCTGTTCGGCACTGATTTGGTAGCTCATAAACGGCATGTCGACGGTGAGATGCGCGTGGCTCAAGCCACGCGCCACACATCGGCCATGGTAGGCCATATCGTCGAGGGTGACGCCGAGGGTGTCTTCTTCACCTTGAATCACCATCCCGAGGCTGTCTCCGACCAGAACCATGTCGACGCCTGCGGTGTCGACGAGCCGGGCCATCGTGGCGTCGTAAGCGGTGATCATTGCGATTTTTTCGTTTGTCGCCTTCATCTTTTGGAGGTCGAGTACGGTTTTGCGGCGCATGGCTACCTCGCACACTTCGAACAGGGAAGTGTGTGTTTGGAGTAGGGGTTGTTGCTGATGCCTCTCAGCCGGCGTCCGGCGCCAAACGGCGCCACCAGTCCAAGGGTTCGAGCGCTGCCAGTGTATCGCATCTGGCAGTTCCGGCCCAACTCCGGCATTGACCAGAGGCTTCAGACGAGGAAGAATGGAGCAATGAGCGAGTTCGAGATCAAGGGAGAGAACGGCAGATTTACGCTGCCATCGGCCGAGGCCTTGGTGAGTGCCGTTCGGTCCGGCCGGTTGGGGCGAACTACGCCGGTGCGTCGAGCGGGCTCAGAGTCATGGACTGCAGCCGACCAAGTGCCTGAGGTGGCCGCGCTGTTTTCGGATGATGTCTGGTCGGCGTGGGAGTCTGACGCCGATGACACCGTACTCGATGCATTTCAGGTGCCGGAGGTGGACCGCCCGCGGAAGCCGATCGCGCCGGCCCCGACGATTCCTCCCGGTGACGAGGTGCGAGACTTGCCTGCCGCAGCCGTCGCCCCGGTCGATGATGAGCCCGACACTCCCAGACCCGCCCCGAGCATTAGTCAGACGCCGATAACCCCGGCCAGCACCACCCATCCACCGACCCCGTCAGCGCCGCGCCGGCCCCCGGCGAAGGTGATTGAGTTTCCCCAGCCCAACGAGTTGCGGAGCCTCGGGTCCGTGGCGCTAAAGCCGAAGCTTTACCCCGCCGATGAGGCACGGAAGCCGTCTGTTCGCTGGGGTCGGATCGCCGCCATCGGGGGCGTGTGCGCATCACTCATGATGCTGTGGGTCTGGTACGTCAACATGAACGCGACGGCTGACTTTGCTCCTCGCGCTCAGACCGTTGGTGAGACTGTGGCATCCATCCCACCGATTGATGAGCGGGACGTACCCGTGGAGGTCAGTCCATACGAAACGTTGGAAGATGAACTTCGCGACCAACTCATGGAGGGGTTGTTGGACATCCCCGGCGAAGGTGAGTTTGAAGACGCATTGCTGATCGAGTTGCGGCGTGTACGCGTGGATGTTCGGTCGGTCCGGGTCAAGATCCTGAGTTGGGCGGGCCGCCGGCAGGACCTTCCCGACCAAGTTGGGTTTAATTTGAAGGTGGTCGCGCGAGACGGCGAGCTCGACCGCGACCTCGGCGCGTTGGGCCTCGTGATGGGCAAATACATCCAGCATTATGGATTGCAAGCAGTCGAACTCAACATCATCCTGAGTTCAGATGATGGACTGCGCAAGTTGGTCATGGATCCGGAAGTTGCCCGACGGTATTTCACTCATCGAGTGAGCCTAGAGCGGTTCTTGCAATCGGCATTTTCAGGGGCCTAATCGACACACGGGGCGCGGCTTAAATCGGGCCAACGATGCGCAAGATTGTGTCGACAGCTGGCATTCCTCGCTCGGCCATCCGGATGGTTTGGTCGGGCCCGATCAGCACCACCGTGCGCACCACCCGCATGCCAAGGGGTAGTCGCAAAGCACAACCATAGGCCGCGGCAACGTCGCCAGCGGTGTCGACCAGCAGCGGAAAGTCGAAGCCACATTTTTCAGCAAATGCACCGTGTTCATGGGCCCCGGCTGGATTCACACCGAACACGGCAATGTTTGCGGCTTGCAGTGCATTGCGTTGCTGCTGAAACTCGGCCAACTGCATCGTACAGCCCGGGGTGTCGTCCGAGGGGTAGAAGACCAATACAGTCCACGACGAATCCGGAAGGGTGTGCGCCTTCCCGTTTTGGTCGGTCAAGTTCCACTGGGGTGCGGGCTCACCGACGGCTGGCAGGGTTGGATACAGGACCGCCTTGACCGCCTCTTTGAGGGGAGAAGGGATGCGGTTGAGTATCGCCCGCAAGTCGATCACCGCAATATCCGTTCAGCGAGTGGAGACCCCTTCGGTATCCACCGCTGCAGTCGGGGATCGACGACCAGTGGCGCTTGTTGAAGCTCACCCACGGACCTGCAGCCGCTCAACAACGCAGCGATGCGAATTTCATCGATGACACGCTCGGCCATCGCCCGAACGCCATCGATGCCACCGGAGGCATGGGCCTGAAGGAACGGGCGCGCGATGCCCCCCACTGTGGCGCCGAGGGCGATCGCCTTGGCGACCATCAATCCATTCGAGACCCCTCCGGTGGCGCAGACACCGAGTTCCAAGCCTGAAAGCTGGGCGATGCTCGCACCGGTCGGTATGCCCCAGTCCCAAAAGGTGTTGCCGAGGTGCTGCTGCAACCCTTCAGCCCGCTGAGCCTCAACCGCGACCCAACTGGTGCCGCCTGAGCCGCTCGTGTCCACAAACTGCACGCCGAGCGTCTTCACACGCTCTCCCACGGATCGGGACAGACCGCAGCCCGTCTCTTTCACAATCACGGGAATCGGCATCTCCTGAACCAGACGTTCAATGGTGGCCAATCCGCCTGTGAAGTCGTTGTCACCTTCGGGTTGGACCACTTCCATCGCGGGGTTGAGGTGTACGCAGAGTGCGTCAACTCCAGAGATTGTTGTCATCTCCGTCAATGACGCCGTCGTTGCCTCCCGCGCTTGCACGACACCAATGTTTCCAAGAAGCAGTGCGTTCGGTGCAACATCACGGACCCGGTATCCATCGACGATGCCGTTGGAGAGCAGGGGTCGCTGCGAGCCGAACGCGAATCCAATGCCAAACTCCTCGGCGACGGTGGCGAGGTCGCGGTTGATGGTTTCAGCTCGGTCCACTCCGCCCGTCATGGCTGCCATCACCACCGGTGCCCGAAGGGTTTTTCCGGCAAAGTCGACGGTTAGGTCGACGTCAGCCACCGCCATCTCGGGCAGGGCGTCGTGAACGAATTCGACCGCATCGAGTAAGTTTGTCTTGTTGCGAAAATCGACATCGCCATCGATGCAGAGGTCGATGTGGTCTGCTTTGCGGCTGGATATGGCTGGTCGGTCTTTCATGGGGGCGGTTTAACCCAGCAGCCGGGCAGGGCCCGCTACGTTGATTGGGATTGTGATTCGCTCGCGCTGCGACAGTGCTTGAAGGAAGCCTTGCTCAGATTCTTCATCCGGAAAGAGAGCGATGGCGCAATCACCACCTCCCGCCCCAGATGGTTTGGCCTCGCCCCCGTACTCACGGGCCAACCTGCGGATGCTTGCGAGTGCCGGGGTCATGTACGGCACGCCGGTTTCAACGCTCATGTGCATCAACAAATCCGCGTTTTCGCCCAGCATGCGAATCGGATCCAGGTCGAAGTTCGACACAATCTCCGTTGAGGCCGCTACAAAATCGTCCCGATCGGTGGCCGCGAGGTACTGATCGATGCGTGGTTGGGTCTTCGCACTGGCCCCGGACCATACGACCACAGGGCAGAGGGGAGACATAGCAACAGCAGTGTGATTCTCGACTCTCAGCATGCCTCCGTGGAT
>DEBL01000263.1:0-8780 GCA_002348535.1 Deltaproteobacteria bacterium UBA2957
GTCGTGGGTCGCCATGTACGAGGTACGAACCAAGCACGCGTTGGTGGGGACCGCAGGCGGGAGCACCGGATTGGCAAACACACCCTCTTCAAAAATGCGTTGATTAAACCAAAGCATCTGCTCAACGGGACCAATCACAATTGGCACGACGGCCGTCTCTGAGGCGAGGCAGTTGAAGCCCATGCGCTCAAGCTCGGTTCGCATCCACAGCGCGTTTTCTTTGCACTGGTCGACCAACTCTGGCTGTTCCCGCATCAATCGCAAGGCCGTCAACACCGTGGCAGCAATGGAGGGGGTGAAGCTGGCCGTGTACATGAACTGCCGGCTGTTGTGCATCAGGTAATCTTTGACCTCTTGCGGACACCCAATGAACCCACCCATAGAGGCGAATGTCTTCGAGAACGTACCGGTGATGAGGTCCACGTGGTCGGTCATGCCAAAGTGGGCCACAGAGCCTCGGCCTTGGGGTCCAATGGTGCCGATGGCGTGGGCCTCATCCACAAGGATGCGGCAGCCGTATTTCTTGCCGAGGGCCACAATACGGTCCACAGGAGCGACCTCGCCGGTCATCGAATACACACCGTCTACCGCCAGAAGCTTGCCGCCGGTGAAATCCTTATGGAGTTCCAGCTTGCGCTCAAGGTCTTCCATGTCGTTGTGCTTGAACCGCACCAGCTTGGCTTGGCTCAAAATAAACCCGTCGATGAGGCTCGCATGGTCTTCCCGGTCCGCGAAGATGATGTCTTTCCGCGTGCACAACGAGCCCACCGCACCAGAGTTCGACATGAAGCCGGTCGACCACAGCAACACCGCTTCTTTTCCGAGGAAAGTGGCCAACTCTTCTTCGAGTTGGTTGTGCAGGTTCAGCGTTCCGTTCAGCATCCGGGAACCCGTGCATCCGGTACCAAAACGGTCGAGCGCCTCTTTGGCAGCGGCGAGCACCTCAGGGTGGTGGGTCAACCCGAGGTAGTTGTTGGAGCCCAGCATGATGCGCGCCTTGCCCTCAATCTGAACCCGAGATCCTTCGGAGTCATCCAGCGCCCGGAAGAAGGGATACACCCCATATTCCTTCGCTATTTTGTGGCGCTTGAATGAAGCGCAGCGCGCAAACAAGTCTCGGTTCTCGGTGATGGCCATGACGTCTCCTGTGAGTCAGCGGCCCCCTATGAGAAAACGAGACATAAAGCAAGTAAGTTGCTGGAATTGCTAAATAATGACCGGCCGGTCAGTTTTGCGGAGCCGTGCAAGCACCCTCGATGCTCCGCGCACCAACCAGTGAACGAAGCGAAAACCGATGAACGCCGGGGCTATCCGACCGTGCTGCCGAAGTTCACACCCGAATCGACCGTCACCAAGCCCTCCAGCTCAGACCCGGTGGCGGCGAGCAGCATCCCTTCGCTCATGACCCCACGAAGCTTACGCGGCTTGAGGTTGGCCACGATGACAATCTTCTTTCCGACGAGGTCGTCAGGGGCATACTTTGCCGCAATCCCTGCGACGATGGAACGCGGACGCTCTTCGCCCACCTCGACCTTCAAAGCCAGCAACCGATCGGCGTTGGGGTGCTTGTCAGCCTCGACAATCTCCCCAACCTTGAGCTGGACCTTGAGAAAATCCTCGAACTGAATGAATGGATTGCTCTGTTCTGCTTCTTCTGCCACGGGGGCCTCCTGTTTCTGTTTCTTGGCATCGGCTTTGGCCGCGGCCTCTTCTGCCTTCTCAGGCAACGCTCCGGCGAGGGCCGACTGAATGCGTTCGGGCAGCTCCGCCATTCGGGGAAAGAGGGGTTCTCCCGCCTCGACCGACGAACCTTGGACCAGACGGTCCAACGACTGGACGGAGTCGACATCGAGTGCAGTCAGACCCAACTTTTCGCCGAGTTCTTTGCCCTTGTTCGGCGCAACGGGACTCAACAACACAGCCGCAACACGGCAAATCTCAAGACACCGTCTCATGACACCGGCGAGGCGCGCCAAATCCCCCTCACGGTTCAGCTTCCAGGGCTCCATGTCATCGATGTATTTGTTTCCCGCTTGGACCAAGCTCCACAACGACTCGAGCGCCGTCGAGATCTGCATGCCCTCTATGTTGCTGCGAAACCCATCCACCGCTTCGTCGGCTACACGCTGCAGGGCGTCGTCGGCTGCGGTGTTGGGATCGAGCGCAGGTACGGCTCCACCAAGCCACTTCGAGGTCATCGACAGCGCCCGGTGCGCCAAATTTCCAAGATCGTTTGCGAGATCGGCGTTGTACCGGGTCATAAACCCAAGATGAGAGAAGTCTCCATCGGCACCGAACAAGATCTCCCGCATCAAGAAATACCGTACGGCGTCAGAACCGTAGCAGTCGATCAGCAGGTGAGGGTCCACCACATTGCCAATCGATTTGCTCATCTTGTTGCCTTCAATCGTCCACCACCCATGGGCATACAGGCATTCAGCGGGTCGCAGACCCATCGCGAAGAGCATGGTGGACCAGTAGACAGAATGGGTGGTCAGAATGTCCTTGCCGACCAGATGGTAGCTTGCAGGCCACCACCGATTGAAGGTGTCCTTTGACCCGGATGGGTGGTATCCGATGGCAGATATGTAGTTGAGCAAGGCGTCAAACCAGACGTAGGTCACATAGTCGGTGTCCATCGGGAAGGGAATGCCCCACGGCAGGCGACTCTTCGGTCGACTGATGCACAGATCGCCCACCTCTTTCTTGAGGTACCCGAGGACCTCATTCTTGCGGGATACAGGCCGCAAAAAGTCAGGGTTGGCGTCAATGTAGTCGCGGAGTTGGTCGGCATACTTCGACATGCGGAAGAAATAGTTCTTCTCTTTAATCCACTCGACCTGAGTACCCGTATCCGGACACTTTCCATCCACGAGGTCTTTTTCGGTCCAGAAGCGCTCCGCACTCGTGCTGTACCAGCCTTCATAATCGGCGGTGTAAATGTCTCCCTTGTCGAACAAATTCTGCAGCACGTCCTGAACCACCTTGGTGTGGCGTGGCTCAGTGGTGCGAATGAAGTCATCGTTCTGAATGTCCAGGCGGGCCCACAGCGCCTTAAACGGCTCGCAGAGTTCATCGACGTGTTGCGTGGGCGTCAGCCCGCGCTTCGTCGCCGCCTCAAAGACTTTCTGACCGTGCTCATCGGTTCCCGTGAGAAAATAGGCGGGCCGGCCGTTTAGGCGGTGCCAGCGGGTAATGACATCGGCCGCGATGGTCGTGTATGCATGACCCAAGTGCGGCTTATCGTTGACGTAGTAGATGGGCGTGGTGATGTAAAAATTGTCGGACACACCGCTCTCCTTGATCGCAGGACCGAAGAGTTAGCACGCGCGCTCGGCGTCGCAAGCCGCATCGATCGCCTGTCACTCGCTTGTGGCTGTCTTGGTGGCTGGATAGACCCCTCGGCATGGTTTCAGCACTCGGATACATCGCAGAATCGTTTGATCCCGCCGCACCGGGCCGGTTGTGTCGCGGTCGCGAACGGTGGATCGAATACGAAACAATGGAAGAAGACCTCGAAGAGGGCTCGATTCATCGGATCATCCTCTCCGGAGCCACGTTCAGTGATGACCGCGCGCGAGACGCCAAACGGGGAATCGGTTTCGGGCCCGTCACTCACTTTGACCTGATGCAAAACCTAATGGGTGAAGGGCTCTTGGTCGCCTACTGCGAAGAGGGTCACCCTCATGAGATCCCAGACAACGCAGCAGGAGTCGAGCACCACACTGTGGCCCGACCCGGCGGTGGACTCCGCGAATGGCGGGTTCGCTGGCATGTTCAAGTTCAACACGAAGAACAGCTTCAGCAGGCGTTGGGAGCCGGAGCCGATGTGTTTGTCACCATCGATGCCCCCACCGACAAGCCTGCCCAGGTCGTTCCCGAATCCCCACTGATTCCACGACTGGCCGATGAAAGTTCTTCGTTGCCCAGCTACTTCAACGAATCCTTCGCGAGCGCCCTGTTTCTTCTCACCGGATTCCGCTCCGAGGGTCGTCCAAATCGCTACTTCCAGCCATGGGGCGTGCCAGCTGTACTCGAACATGTTCACTCCGTCGCGCTTATTCACCGGGACAAGCACGGTCCGGCGCTCGGCGTCTACGGCCGGACCCCGTTCGACGTTGACTCCCTCGCGGCTGCCCTCGCCGATTCGGCAGACAAGCCTCTCCTTGTCCCCTTCGCCATTCCACCCATGCTCGCACGATGGGACAGGGCGATTTCTGAGCTTCGCCAGATCTGGGACGATTCGTCCTTGGGACCCTTTCCAGTGCCCGCTGCAGAGCCTCCACTGGCTCCCGTCGAGCTTGATACAGCCACTGTGGCGTCTGTCGACGCAGAAGAAAATCCCGCACCCGAATCCGAAGCCAGCGGCGCTGAGGAATAGTCCTCGAGTCAGCTGCCGGTGCCGAAGGGCTCTGGTGAACCATCGTCGGTCGGCAGAGCGCTCTTGCGGCGGCTCAACAGCTTGGACATAAACAGGCGTCGATCGGTACTCACGCGACCATCGGTGCGGCGAGAATGCACTTCTGTGTAGACACCAATGTCATCAAAATCCATGTCCATATACATGTCATAGGACCGATTTCGGACCGCGCTGACGCGCAACACAACATGGGTATACTTTTGATGGTCGATGAGTTCGAGCCGTTGACCGACCAGCATAGAGCCCAGTCCTTGGCCCCGAGCCGATTCCAGTACGCCCAACTCCGCTAAATAGTACGAATGAGGGACGGGCAGCAGGCCGCGAAGATCTCGTGCAATGTCGGGTTTACTCATCGCGGGGACACCGATTCCAAAGCCGACGACTTTGGTCCGACCGCGCACTGCCAACAAACAGATGTTTTCGGGGGTCGACAAGTATCGCCGCAAGATTGCTTGGGCTTCCGATGGAAAATAGCGCTCGTTGTACGGCGGTTCCGAAAAGATATCTTGATAGGCACCGGCAAAGCTAGCCTTGTAAGGCAGGGCCTCTTCCGGTGAAGAAATTCGGATGATCCGAATACCATCTGGACGTTCAAGTACGATCACGACTCGATGATCCCTCGCGCGAAGGAGCCTTGCAAACGCGCGCCGTTCATGACGCCAACCAAGTCACGGCAATGACCATCGATTGTTCGTCTTGTACATCAACTGAAAGCTCTCCTCCGCCGAGCGCAGCATGGCGCTGGCCGGCTTCGCCAAAGAGTCGAATATCGGCGCGTCCATTGGCAATGTCCAACACTTCCACATCTCGGGGGTCGAGCTGCATGCCCGTCCCCAGCGCCTTCAAAACTGACTCCTTAATGGCCCAGACTTGGCTCTCACGAAGCGGATCACCCTTGCACATTCCGCGTTCACTCGGCCGGAACCAAGTCTCTGCAAACGATGGCGCGCGCGCCTCTATTCGCTCAAGATCCACACCTGCGCGTCCGGAAGCCGTTGCGACTGCGATGGCCTCTCCGTCCCGGTGAGAGATCGAGATGTGGGGCAACTCGACACCTTCCAGGGTGACCGCATACGGTTCCCCTGATTCGCGATTTTCGATCCGGAAGGTCTGTGGGTCCATCCCGGTCAGCTGCACAAGGGCACGCTTCGCCGCGAGGCGACCAAGCGTGCGATCCGCTTTTCGCTTGGCGTTGCCGCGCTGGTCTATCACCATGCGCTCCGACTCGGTCAACAGCGCGGACGGATCATCCGTCGAGGTGGAAGACTTTACGCGGGCGATAACGGCCGGAGACCATCCCCCCGTCGGCGGCTCAAATCCTCCGCTCGGAGGCAGAGGCCCCGCTTCCACCATTTCGAATCCCCTGAGGCTCAATAGGCGACCACGATCACTCGACACATCGACATCGTAGTCGCTACCACTGGTACGCACCGTCAGCTGCAGGGGTTCACCATCGCGGACCGCATCGTAGATCTTCACCGAGCGAATGCGTCGCGGTAGCGCCATGACACCGGCCAGCATCATGCCGTGGAGCCCCGCTGCTTGAAACGCTGCCTCCAACACGAGGGGGCCCGTCTGAAGACCACCTGCGATGTCCAGTTGCCGAACTGAACCTTCGGCGAGCAAGCCATCCGTAGAGGCTGCGGTTACCCGGTCAAGCACTTGGAAGACCGGGCCATGGAAAAATCGCTCGTAAATCTCTTCGCTCGACACCGCGTGATCAGACATGCCCATGGGCGGCAAATCTTGCCCAGCATTCGAGGTCCAAACCACAGTCGCCGAGAAATGTTCGGTCTCAATCACCCGACCGGTTCTGGCAGTCCGAGTGGATGAGATCGAGCAATCCACGCCATCCTCACCCGGAGTCGCGGTCACCACCACTGTGGTTGGTGCATCTCCATGGAGTTTGATTGGGGCATTGTAGGCCACATTTATGGCCCCAGCATACGCCTGGCCGGGGTCCGCTATGGCTGCAACAGCGGCCATCATTTCAAGCCCAATGACGCCGGGCAGGACCGGCTTTCCGTCAATTGCGTGGTCAGCAAGCCACGGATCCGAGGCAAGGCTCAGATCGCGCGTTCCCACAATGGAAGACCCGTCCATCTCAATTCCGTCCAGCAGCGGGTGTGCTGGAGCAATGCCAAAATCACCGAGGCGACCGGCCACTACAACCTCACCGGTCATTCCCGATGCAACCATATCGACCAACAGTTCAGCCCCGGGTATCGCTGGCAGCATCTCTACCCCTCGATCACCCAAGAGTTTGTCCATGCCGCCCCGAACTGCCATGCCAACATCCGCCCACGCAGTCCAGTCCACATGGAGTGAAGAGGGTCGCGCGAAGCAAACCTGTGCCATCGCCTCGTTGGCCGAAGAGTAGTCTACCTGTCCCGGATTACCGAATCGGCCCGCGACCGAGCCCATGGACACAAAGAATGCTGTAGGCTCAAGCGCTTCGGCGAGCGCGAGTCCTCCGATGGCTTTTCCGTCGAAAACACGATGAAATGCACGGTCGTCCTTGTCTTGAAGGAGCCGACTTTCCTCGACGCCGGCGCCATGGACAAGGACATCGATGGGGCCACAAGCAGCCCGAACTTGGTCGAGACACGTCCGAACCGCATCGGCATCCGCAAGGTCCACGGTAAAGAACTCAACCTCTGCACCCATCGCACGCATCGCCTCTACATTCTGTCGTGCTTCCTCAGCGCGCTTCAATGGGGCGACGGCATCGCGGACAGCCGCAGGCGTTGCACGCTCTCCGGCCGCCAACAACTGTTCCTTCGCAGCGGCTTTTGCCGTCGCTTCATCCAACGGCTCCGTTCCCGGCGCTGTTCGCGCGAGCAAAGCAAGCTTCGCAACACCCCGGGCGGCGAACGCCTTGGCCACCTGTGCGGTGATCCCACGGGTTCCACCGGTCAAGGCAACCACAGATGCCGCCAACGGGGCACCTGCTGTCGGAAAATCGAGCACCTTAAGTTCGATGGCCTGACGGCCTGTAGGACTCCAATGGATTTCGATGGAACCGTCATCGGCTCCCAGTTCTTCAATGACCAAGGCCGCTGCCGTGTCGGCGGCCACTTCGGAGTCGACATTCACCAGACGGGCTGCGGTGGATGCCCACTCGCGGCCGATGGCCTTGGCGAAGCCTGCTGTAGCCCCTGCGTCACGCGCCGTTTCCATGTCTGGGGCAACTCGTCCAACATGCGATGCGCAAATCCAATCTTTCGGAGGAGCCGAGGCCAGACTTTGAGCCAGACTAAAACTGTCGAAGACACTGTTTCCAGCATCAATCACTGCGTCGGGATCTCCGTCCAAATGACCGCCCTTCGATTCCACGACCGCTCGGATGGCATCGGCAAATGGGTTGCTTCCCAAAACCCGTACGATTCGTCCCTTCACAGTCCCCATCGACCACGGGTTTCGATCAACATATATCGGCGTTCGAAGTCGAAAACTATCGGGTAGATTTGGCACATCTTCTGCACTCTCCGGAGTCGCATCGGACGCGTCGGCGGATGATTCTCGCGTTTCGACACGAGATTCAGCCCCCGATGCCATCGGAATGCCCGACGTCTCGTCGAGTTGAGCCTTCAACCAACCGGCCAACGATTCGATCGTGGGGTAGTCGGCCAGTCGAAAGTTCTCATCCGGCGCCAAGCCGTACTGCTCGCGCACCTGACCAAAAATCTCCGCCTGCTTCACCGTGTCGATGCCAAGGTCGGCCTCGAGCTCAAAGTCCGTCTCCAACTCGTCGACGCCATAGCCAGTCTTTTCAGCAATAACAGCCAAGAGGTCGCCCAGAACATCGACGCCTGAGCCCGATGCCGGTGCGGCGGAGTCCATCACCGTTGGCGCATTTGTTTCAATCCCATCTGACTCCGACGCACTGATCGTGGGAGTACCGCCACTGGTCTCATTCAATTGCTGCTGCAACCACCCAGCCAACGACTCGATTGTGGGGTAGTCGGCCAGACGGAAGTTCTCGTCCAGCGCCAAGCCGTACTGCTCACGCACCTGACCAAAAATCTCCGCCTGCTTCACCGTGTCGATGCCAAGGTCGGCCTCGAGCTCAAAGTCCGTCTCCAGTTCGTCTACGTCGTAGCCGGTCTTCTCCGCAATCACCGAGAGCAGGTCATCGAGCACCGTCACACCGATCACGCCATCTCCGGTCGACACATCCGCATCGGCCACGCTCACGTTCTGCTGTTCGGGGGGCTCCACAACCATGGTCTTCGGCGCTGTACCCGTCGAAACCGGTGAGGGCACTGGAGGTGAGCCACTGCCCGTTGAATCGATTTGAGATTGCAGCCAGCCAGCGAGGGCCTCGATGGTGGGGTAGTCGGCGAGGCGGAAGTTCTCG
>DEBL01000263.1:9078-18074 GCA_002348535.1 Deltaproteobacteria bacterium UBA2957
TCCGGCGCCAAGCCGTACTGCTCGCGCACTTGACCAAAGATCTCTGCCTGCTTCACCGTGTCGATGCCTAGGTCAGCTTCGAGCTCAAAGTCCGTCTCCAGTTCGTCTACGTCGTAGCCGGTCTTCTCCGCAATCACCGAGAGCAGGTCATCCAATGCGTTCGCATCGGATGCGACCGTGACAACGGGCGGTTCATCCGCAGGCAGCACCTCTGAAGCGGGCTCTGTCGAGGGTGCTGGTTTATCAACCGGAGGACTCTCTACTCCGGCTGAGCCAAGCTGGGCCTGAAGCCAGCCCGCCAAAGACTCAATGGTGGGATAGTCGGCGAGGCGGAAGTTCTCGTCCGGCGCCAAGCCGTACTGCTCACGCACCTGACCAAAAATCTCCGCCTGCTTCACCGTGTCGATGCCAAGGTCGGCTTCGAGTTCGTAGTCTGTTTCGAGTTCGTCCAGACCGTAGCCGGTCTTCTCCGAGATCACGGTCAGCAAGTCGTCGAGGACCCGACCTCCATTGACGGAAACACTCGCGGTGTTTGTTGCGGGGGAGGCGACCGGTTCCGCAGCCGCACCGACCGGCGTCGCTACCGGCTTCGTCTCACCCTCGATGACTCGCAGGTGCCGCTGATGCTCCGTCAATGTGGGTCGATTCAGCGAACTGATTTGTTCCAGCCACGTCCGGTACTTTTGTTCATCACCAATGCGATGATCCCCTTGGGCAAGACCCTCCCAGGCGAGCAGGGCCAACTGGGACCCAAAGCCGGCGGCGAGCCGGATGCCGAAGCGGAGCGGAAGAGATTCACCCCTAGAGAGGCGCAGATCACCCAAATCCGGGTCGGGTTCCTTGAGATGAGGAATCGGAGGAACCCGGCCGTACTGCAGCGATTTTAAGACCACCGTATCCTCAATTCCAGCGCCCATCGGATGCCCAGTGAAGCCTTTGGTATTGGTGACCACAACCTTCGATGCCGAGGCCCCGAACGCGCGGCGCAAGCTCTCAATCTCTGCAGCGGCCGAACCGCCCTTGGCTGGGGTGTAGGTTTCGTGGCTCATGAACATCGCTGAACCTGCAAACTCTTCGCGACTCACACCGGCCTGACTGACCGCATCGGCGATCAGAGCATCCATCTCGGTGGCGATGTGCTCTGGATTTAGGCGCGTGCCGTGAAAAGCAGAGTTTGCGAATCGAGAAGCCAACAAACGGCCAAGTGGAACCACTCCACGGGCGGCGGTTGATCCTTCCGACTCAACCACAAGTCCGGCTGCTCCCATGCCGAGAATCATGCCGTGGCGACGCGCGTCGAAGGGAAGGGCAGCTTCCTCTACAACATCTTTTGTTGTTGCTGCGCCCGTTGCCAAGAACCCGGTACCAATCCATTCAATCATGGCGTCGGAGGTCACATCGTCTGCGCCCAACACCACGACTCGTTCACAGCGACCCAGCTGAATCCAGTCTGACGCCATCGCGATCGCTTGGGTCGTACTCGCACACGCGGCATTGGTGGTTGCGTTGGGCCCGCGTGCGCCAATGTATTGCGCAAATTGGGAGTGCCCCATCGCCAGCACCTGAAACAGAAAACGACGATCAAAGTTGCCTTCTTCATCGCGTCCATCGTTCCGAATATGATCCGCGAACTTGTTGTACCCGGGGAACGCGGACGCAAAAATCACACCCGTTGTGTCCTGCATTGACTCGGGCAACTTCCACCCCGTCGAAACTTTTTTGCCGTTGCGCGTGGTGTGAAAGGTTTGAACCAAGGGGATCTGAGCGTCCTTGAGCGCCTCTATTCCCGCCGCAAAAGCCAACTGCGTGGTGATATCAAGGGCTCTGATCCACTGCGCATCCACTCCATACTGCGACTCGAGGTCAAACTCAGACTTGACCCCTGCAAGTCGGATCACCTCATCCCGCTGGTCTACTGATTGGAATGTTCCCTGACCGGTCTGTGGGTCTTTGTGAAGGCGGACCACATTTTTGGCCAAGAAATCATCTTGAATCGAATCGCCGAGTACAGAGATCCGAACCTCACCGTCGAGAATTCGCTCGACGTTGTCAGCAGCAAACACCTCGGTACCGCCGGGCAGCCCAACAGAAGCCCCCGAACACACCACCGTGACCGACCCACTAGGGAGAGGCGCCTGCGGGACCGGGGCAGGCCGTGGCGACGCTTCAGTCGTCGACTCAGCGGGGACATCTCGTACCGGTCGAGCGTCCAACATGGTCTGCACCAGTCCTTGAACGGCAGGCAATATCGAGGCTGCGAATTGGTGCGCATCACCGTCGCTGAGACCCGCTCTTGCGGCCCCCTCTGCAAGGGAAGCCAGCGCATCATGGGGAAGACTTGCGGAACCGGATGCACGAGCCAGCGGCGCCGATGGATTCCGTTTTCCGCGTGTGTCGACCAAGACTTGCTCGATCGCGGACGGCTGTGTTGAGCCCAGACGCCGTGCTGCATAGTTTGCGAGGTCTCGAAGCGTGCGGTGTTGACTGATGCGAAACTCGGGATCGTGATCCAACCGGAAGCGATCACGAACGTGGGCGACAACCTCAGCTTGCTTCACCGTATCGATGCCCAAGTCAGCCTCAAGTTCATCGTCAAGGTTGAGTTCCTCGGGAACGTAGCCCGTCGCGTTGGCCACCACGTCGAGAACCGCCCTCAGCATGAAGGGCGTCGCGTGAGATACCGGCGATTGCTCCACGGTCACGGGAGCGGAGGTCCATTTTCGCATCGCCTCTGACGTCGCCAGTCGAGGCAAAGCCTCTGCAAAGATGTCGGGCACTTCTGCACTGGGCGTAGCCTGAACATCAAAACCGAGGGTGGTCAGCGAAGCGAGCGCATCTTGAAAACTTGCGAGACCACCCCGCTTGGGATGGTTGGTGTAAATTGCTCGATGGGGACGCCGTTTCAGAATCGAGGCGACAAAGCCCGTCAACGCGCGCTTGGGTCCGCATTCGACGAAGATCCGCGCTCCGTCAGCGTACATGCGCTCAACCTGCGCGATCCATTCCACCGGTGCAGCAACCTGTTGCGCAAGAATCTCAATGATTTCTTCACGCGCCGCGGGCCCATCCGGGTAGTACCGGCTGGTGACATTTGTGGTGATGGGACGACGGGGCGGCCGAATGTCCAACCGCTCAAGGACCTTCTTGAGCGGTTTGGAGGCAGGCGCGACAATGCTCGAGTGGAAGGCATGACTGACCGGGAGCGGGTACACCGTTATCCCCCGGGACATGAAGGCTTCGATCGCCGCCTCGACCGGCTCTGATGCACCGGCAATCACCGTTTGAGTCGAACAGTTTTTGTTCGCGGGGACCACATACCCGGGGATTTCCGCAAGCACTTCTTGAACCTTGTCGACGCTCGCGGCAATCCCGGCCATTCGCCCCTTGTCGTCAATTTGCACCCCGGCCATCTCTCGACCACGAGCACTCACAGCCACGAGGGCATCACGGAAGGTAAGAATACCGGCGGCCACCGCAGCGGCATACTCGCCCAACGAGTGTCCAGCGACCATGTCCGGTAGGATGCCGTGAGCCGCAAGCAATCGCATGATGGCAATGTCGACCGTCAAGGTCGCAGGCTGCGAGATCTCGGTGTCGCGAAGTCGCTCGAACTGCTGTTCTTCTGGAATGTTTGGGTTTCGCTGGATGAAATCCCGGAGCGGCCGACCGAGCTCTGGGGTCATCACTTCATCCGCCTCGTCGAAGGTCGCCGCAACGACGGGGTAGACTTCGGCTAAGTCGAGTCCCATGTCGATGTATTGCGACCCTTGGCCCGTAAACAGGAACGCCACCTTTCCATCGCTGGGCGCCTCTTCCACATAGATGCCCCGACCGCGAAGCATCTCAGTAGACCCATTCTTTCTCAACACTTTCAACGCACGGGCTATCTGCTCGTCCCGCCCGGATTCGTCCGAGGCCGACGCCGCAAATCGAACCGGAGCTGACGGGTCAAACGGTGAACCGGAGGGAGCCTCAAGGGCCTTGATTAATCCAGCTCGATCCATGGCACTCACTCCCCAAACTGAAGAGGGAAGGGCTTGATCTTGGAGCTTTGGCCGCGACGGTGCCGCGCGGGTTTCGGACGTCACTGCACCGGGGCCACGGTCCTCCTCCAGCACCACATGGAAGTTGGTTCCACCGAAACCGAAAGCACTGATCCCCACTCGACGAGTCGGGCCGTCAGGCCACGATTCGGCAGTCGTTTGTACGGCCAATGGAACCTTATCAAAAGGTACATCTGAACGAGCATTTTTAAAGTTTATGGACGGCGGAAAAATCCGATTGTGGAGCGCGAGCGCAGCCTTGATGCAACTTGCAGCACCGGCTGCAGATTTGAGGTGTCCAATGTTGGACTTCACCGATCCGATTCGTATCGGACCGCGGCGACCACGCCGCCCCTCTCCGATTACCGCGGAGATGCTCTCGACTTCGACTTTGTCACCCACAACCGTCGACGTTCCATGGCACTCGATCAGATCCACGTCGGCCGGATCCACACCGGCGGATTCGTAGGCTCGCTTCAGGGCCAACTGTTGCCCTCGGGGATTTGGAGCGGTGATTCCTTTGCCCTTTCCGTCACTCGATGCGCCAATTCCCTTGATCACCGCATACACACGGTCGCCATCGCGATGGGCATCCTTAAGTCGTTTGAGGACCATGATTCCGGCACCTTCGCCCATCACAAAGCCATTGGCTTCTTGGTCAAAGGGGGCCGAATGGTTCGGTGACAGGGCACCTATCTTGCAGAACTTGGTGTACGTGGGCACACCCATGGAACGATCCGCGCCGCCGGTTACGCACATATCGACATCACGGCTCTGCAGCGCTTTTACAGCCGACTGTATTGCAGCCATGGAACTGGCACAGGCCGCGTCCACGGTAAAGTTGGGACCGCAAAGATCAAACGCGTTCGCAACACGTCCGGCAATCACATTGGATAGCTCACCGGGCATCGAGTCCTCGTTGATCACGGGCAACTCACCCTTCACTTCCGCTTCAAATCCGTCGAGAATGGCTTGCTGAGTCGACGCTTCGAGACGGGCGAATTCGGGCAGGTCTTGAAGTGCCTTCTTGAAGGCTGGAACACGCGTTCGAACAACATAATCGTCCGTCACCTCGCCCCCCATCGAGTTGCCAAGAATGACGCCAACGCGCGTCCGGTCGAATTCTCGATCCTTCCCATATCCAGCATCATCCAACGCTTCGCCCACACTCTCGAGCGTGATTTGCTGAACGATCGCTACTTGCTTGGCGACATTGGGGGGGATCCGAAACAACCGCGAGTTGAACTTAAATCCCTGAAGAAATCCACCGATTTTGGCGTAGGTCTTATCGGGCACTGCCTTGTCTTGATCCCAAAACAATTGCCAGTCCCATCGGTCCTGCGGAACCTCGATGATCGCACTGCGACCGTTTAAGAGGTTGTCCCAGTACTCGGGAACACTCAACGCTCCCGGGAGCCGACACCCCAGCCCAATGATCGCGACCTCATCGCCCGCACCCGAGGACGTCAACGAGGACTCAACGGTAGAAGAGGGCCGGGCGACCGGAGTGGATGCCACCGTAGAGGCAGCCGTATATGCATTAAGCAGCCCGACAATCGTCTTGTGGCGACGGGCGAGGTCAACGGCCTGGCGTGCACCGGGTCCTACCGGCCAAGCCACGCGGGCTAGGTCGCCTTCCACAAACCAGTTTTGCGCCATCTCCCAATAGCCTTCGCCATCGAGCAGGCGCCGAAGCACAGGGGATAAGGGCGAGGCCGCTATCTGAAATCCATTCACCACATGAAATGAACCGCTGTCGAGTCGACCGAGACGATCCAACATCTGCTTTTGAAGACCAATTTCATCGAGTCCGAGCAACACCTCCGAAAGCACGACACCTTCGGCTCCCGAGGCGAATGCGCGCGCAGAATCTTCCGGGCTCAAGCCCGCATCAAGGATCACTCGTTGATCCTGACCAACTTGGGCCAGCATCTCCAGACCACTGGATGCGCCGCACGGTCCACCCACCTCGGAGCCCCTTAGGATCACCCCTGCAAAGCCCTCAGGTGCGGGGCTCGGCTCCGTAATCTCCAGCCATGTTTCCCTGTTTCGGACCGGGGCTTTGTGGGATCCCGCCAAGATGACTGGCCCCGTTCCGGGCACACTACGGCGAGTCCGAACGCGGACCCATGCGCCATCGGGCACTCGAGTCGTGGGGCTGCAGGTGAAGTCCAAGACGGGGATTGCTCCCACGCTCTGAACAGCTTCAGCAAGCGATGCTCGCTCACCAGGAAGTACGCAGAAAAACGCGCGCTTTGGCATATGGCCTCCGCGAAGTTCGCGCCGTTGTAACCCTAGACGGCAAGAAATGGAACCCCTTCCGCGCGCACACGCGACCGGTGCGCTATTCTCAGGCTCGTGGATCGACGCCCAATTCAAGAGTTGATGACCGAATTAAACCTCGACGCTCCCAAGTGCCGAGGGGTCTTGCTTGTGGACGATGAATTCGAGGTTTTGGCCGTGCTCGAGGCGCTCCTTGATGATGATTGGGACGTTCACACCGCGCAAAGCGGTCGGGCGGCGCTCCAGATCCTTGAGAGCAGCACTGACATCCAGTTGGTCATCACAGACCAGCGCATGCCCGAAATGACGGGTGTAGAGTTTTTGCAGTCCGTCGCGGACTCGCACCCGGACCTGTATCGAATGGTCCTGACAGCGTATTCAGATGTCGATCCCATCGTGGCCGCCATCAATCAGGGAAAAGTCGACCAGTTCATCCTGAAACCATGGGACCCTGTACGGATCCGAGCCCTCGTCGAGGAGGGTCTTGCGGTATGCGATCGGCGCAGCGCAATGCGGAGCGTCGTTGCCAAACTCAAAGACCGGTTTCAGGACAAAAATGCGACCTTGGCTTCATTAAAAACCGAAACGGACCGTGCAAAAGCACTGGCGTGGCTGCACTCTCTTGAGAAACTCGGGACCGACGTACTCGGCGTTCTGCAGCCTATCCTGACCAATGTCCAGATGGCCTGCCCCGACGACCCGTCCATCGTGAATGCCGTGCGGCGGATGCGGGGTCTCGGGGAAGATATCCGTCGGCTCGCGGCCACCGAGCGAAACCGCGAACGGACCTCGATTCCACCCCGCAAGCTCGTGAGCGATGCGGTCCGACTTCTTGTCGACGATGATTTGGGCGACAATCATCCAGTCCACGTCGACATCGATCCCGACATCGACACGCTGTACCTCTTGGCTGAGCCCAGCCGGCAAGCGGTGCTCAACATGCTTCGCAACGCAGTTCTTGCCTCGAGTCCGGGGTCGCCGATTGATGTTCGAATGCGCCGTGAGGGTTCAGACATGTTGGTGGTCGAGGTCATCGATACCGGTATCGGGATGACACCGACCGACATGCAAGAAGCGCCGGCGCCCTTTTACAGCCGGTTCGAGCCTCGCGGAAACGGGTTGGGACTCACACTCGTTCGCTTGGTCGCGGAGCTTCATGGCGGACGCCTCGCTCTACTTGAGAATGACCCTTCAGGCACCATCTCCCAGATCTGGTTCCCGGAGGCAGCCCTGTGACCACTCTCCATGAGTTGCTCTCTGCATACGCTGTGCCGCTTCAGGTTTGGCTCACGCCTGAGGCACGAAAACGTGCGGCGGACATCTTGATTGCGGAACTTCAGGGGACTGCAGTGGTGAACACCAATCCCTTGATCGCTGCGGAAGAACTGGAGGGGCCTGCGGTTCTCGTCATTGCCGCGGCCGAGCTCGAAGGACGACGGGCCGATGCTCTTCGGGAGCTGAGTCGACGCGCCCACCCCGGCCGGGCCGTTCTCTTGGGCGGCACATCGGACCGAGACATCCTCATGAACGCAATCAACAACTGGGGAGTCATCCGAGTTGTGAGCAGTGACGGAAGCAATGAAGACATCGTTCGTGCAGTGCGGGCCGCCGGCGATCATTTAAAGCGCGAAGTTGCTTTAGAGTCTGCAATCGACGACCTCGACATTGAGACCACCATGCTGGAGTCCGCAATCGACCACTTAGACACCGGCCGTCATGCGACAATAAAACGCACCGAGGGGCATGCATCGAACGCACTGGCCGAAGGGCTGGCTGCCGCTCTGATGCATGAGCGCGAAGTCGTCCAGAACCTCGCAACCATCCACGGCGGAATGGATCGCAGCCTCCGCGGTGTGGAAGCCATAACGGCCCTCGTTGAACAGACCGCCGTCCGTGCTGTCGAGCGGACTGCCGGGCTCGACCATGCGGACGAAGACATCGATTCCGTGGTGCGATCCTTTGTTTCAATCTGGGAGGCTCAGCACGATGAAGAACTGGCCGGACACATCGGCACTGGCAGCCGGGCTTCATTCGACCCCCTCGCATTGAGTGTCTATCTGTGCGCGGTCTGTGCACAACCCAGCGGCGCAAACCCAATTCGTCTCGATGCCCATCGGTCCGGTTTGGAGGCCATCATCACCATTGAGTTCAGCACGATTCCCGCTTTACCCCCAAACCTGATCGCACCCGAAGGGTTGATCCTGAAGGTCGAAGACCCCGAATCCACCCACATGCGAATCGCAATTCGCCTCCAGGATCCAGATCATGGATGAAACTGAATTTGAACAACCAAACGGCGTAATCCGGATCGCTCAGTCCGCTGTGGTGATGGGGCCCGCGCTTTGGGCAGTTCTTCCTTCGCTGACGGTTCAGGGCAAGCTCGCCGCATCCATCAGCAGCGTGATCGGCGTGATCGCGTGGCTGATTGCGCGCGGTCTGCCCAAGTGGTTGGAAGGCCGGCGAAATGATGTGGGCTTTGTGCTGCTGGCCATCATGGGTGGATTGGGGTCGATTGCGGTCGACGGAGACCCGACGCACGCCCTGTTGCTGCTCGCTCTCCTGACATGGACAGGCTCTTCGGCTCTCACGTGGACGCGCACGCAGAGTGTGGCCTTTGTGACCTGTGCAGGACTGCTTCTTCTCGGCCCAGCGGCAAGCTCAGAACCCATC
>DEBL01000342.1 GCA_002348535.1 Deltaproteobacteria bacterium UBA2957
GAAGCCGTGGCGGATCCCGCCGCATTTCGCCGCATGACTCGCGGATCGCGATACCGAAAAGCGGTTCGGGAGAACGCCCAGCAATTTGAGACGCAGCTTCCGTTTTACCGCAGCAAAATGGCCTATGTAGCTGCCGTTCAAGGAATGGACGCGATCGGCGTAAACGCCGCCACAGCCACCCATCTTGTATCGGCTGCGTCGATTGTAAGCCTCGGTGTGTTGGCCTTGCTTTGGACCGGTGTGCACGGCCTCAGTTTTGGTCTCTGCGGTGCTGCACTCGGCCTCATGATGATGGCTCCTTTCCGTCTCGCCGTCGGATATTCAAACCCCGACCCGCTCTGTGCCGCTCTGCTCTGCTGGGGCCTGTATGCGATGCGAACCTTGCGGCGACCCATCACCGGTACCGTGCTCATGACCCTCGCCGTCTTCACGCGCACTGACGCATGGATCATGGTCACGCTGCTGCTCGTGTGGCTTCATGCGTCGAAGCATCATCGCCTCTCGCGGCGTACAGCAATCGGCGCTTGGTTCACGACACTGGCTGGATTGGTGACGGTAATGGCCGTAACCAAACCGTACGGATGGGGTGTGGTCGCAAAGCATACCTTCGTGGACAAGCTCTATCGACCCGGCGAGATGGACCAAGCCATCGCCCTTAATGAGTACCTGCAGGCCATCTGGAATGGCGTTCAGGGGCACCATCATCTTTACCCCACCGCCCTCGCGGGATTTTTGCTGCTCACGGCCCTGATGGTGCGTACGCTCCGGCACAGGTGGTTCGATTCATCCCCAATTCAACTGGTTTGCGTCGCATGGGTTGGAGCGATCGTTCACTTCTTTGTATTCCCAAGCCTCAACGACCGGTTTTATTTGGTCACGTATTTTATCGTCGGGGTCGAGGGCATTGCTGCGATCTGGAGTCGACCGGATAAAGGCTGAGTCGTAGACGCCAGCCTGTGGCAGACTGTCGCCGGAGGGATGCAATGCTGTGGATGATTCTGTGGGCGTGCAACGGCACAACGACCAATCCGTGTGCCGAAGGGACCCAGCGCGTCTCCTCCGGCGCGTGTCAGCCCATTTCCGATAGCAGCACACCGCCACCCGTGGATGGCAGCGTGCCGTCGGACACAGGAACGGGCCCAACGGTTCCCACCGACACCGGTCAACCGCCCCCCACGGAGCCCGAGACCGCTGAGGAAGAAGCCAACGCCCTTCGCGAAGCGGCGGAAGCATTTCTCGCTGGCCTCGATGCAGAGCAGCGGGATGCAGCACAGTTTGACCTAAGCGACCCAGAGCGTCAGGCATGGTCCAACCTGCCCATCGGTGACTATCCGCGGGAAGGGGCGCGCTTGGGTGACATGACCGAAGACCAGCGCGACCTCGCGTGGGCACTCGTGGGCGCGAGCCTTAGCGCCCGCGGCATGCAACGCGTCGATGAAATCCTGACGATGGAGTCCATCGTTGAAGCCTTGGGCTGGGGCAGCGCCTCGCTCGATGACTACTATTTCGTTGTGTTTGATGCGCCCTCGGCAACCTCTCCTTGGGGGTGGCAACTGGATGGTCACCATTTAGCGATGAACTTCACTGTGGTGGGCAGCGAGGTCACCATGACACCCTCTCTATGGGGGGTCGAACCATCCACGTGGGACGAGGGGGAACACGCCGGTCTCGAACCCCTCGCCGAGGCGGTTCGCATCGCGCTCGACTGGGCGAACAGCCTCGATGCAGTCCAGTTGGGCATGGCCGCGGTTGGTCCGCCCTCCGACCCTGATTTGCGGTTTGGGCCGCAGTCGGACTCGGCAACATGGCCCTTCATCGAAGGCCTAAGCGTCACCGAACTGACCAGCGAGCAACGAAGCGGACTGGTCGAATTGATTGCCCTGTACGTGAACAACCTCCCGCCACACCAAGCGGCAAACCGAATGGATGAAATCCTCGAGTCACTCAACGAGGCTTCCGTGGTCTGGATCGGCGACACCGGCCCTGGATCGGCGATTTATTACCGTATCCACGGCCCTCGCGTACTGATCGAGTTCGATCACATCATGGGACCCAACCATATTCACTCGGTATACCGCGACCCCACCAATGACTACGGGCATGACTGGTTGTCCCACCACCTCGAGACGCACCATGCCGATGATGTCGAGCGCTACGGACTTCATTCGTGGGGCCGAACTCACCTCCGCCGACCGGCTGCGATCGCCGATTAGTGCGCCGGCAGCGCCTCCCGCTCATGGTTCGCATTCCCGGGCCGACCGTCTGACACCGCCGAAACCCACTTGGGGCGATGGCGATTCGAGGAAGTGGGTCAGCCGATCGATGCCTCTGGAAACTTGGATGGCCTGCCCTTCATTGGCGCACCCGAACTCGGCGCATTGTTGACGGGTGACCACCGTTTTTGGGCCTGCTTTGTGGAAAGTTGGCGACGCTGGGGCTTTGGTGACCCCGACGACGAAGGCGATGTGTCCCTCATGGACCCCATGCGGCAGATGACTCAGCGCCGTGCATTCAGGACCCGTACCGGAGACGCCGCGGGGGGACCATCGCCTGCGGCGCGGTCCCGCTTGACCGTCTCCGCACTCGCGAGCGTGGCGGGTTCTGTCGGGGAAATCCTGCCGGGAGGTGCGTCCTCGGGCATTGAATTCATGCTGATCGAATCAACCACATGGGCGACCGGATTCTGCGCAGACGGCACGGTGACCAACACATCCGATGAGCCGGTGGTCTGGGAGGTACGCGAGTCCATCTCGGGTTCCATCACCTCGATCTGGAATGCTAGCTATCGGGTTGACGGTGACGAACACATCTTCTTCGGCATCGACTGGAACGAAGAGTTGCCGCCTTTCGGATCGACAACATTTGGCTTTTGCGGCAGCCGATAACGCACCGGCAAAGTGATGGATTGATCGGTTCGCGCATTGGCGGTTGATGGCGCATGTGCGGTATTCTGTGTGCCATGGAGTCGCGTGTGCATACGATGATCAGTGGGCTGTGGATTGTTGCGACAATTGGGGCTTGCGGGACAGGTGGACCCGCCGGTGACGTTGCGAACCAAGACACCGCGGCATCGCCACTCAACTCGCCTTCCGATGCCGATGCCGATGCCGATG
>DEBL01000391.1 GCA_002348535.1 Deltaproteobacteria bacterium UBA2957
AACGGCACAGGGCGGTGATGGATACGGTGAACACAGGATCCGAATGATCGTACTGTTCGCCATCGCATGCCTCCCGAAGGGCCCCGACGCCAGCGGAACCGACTTTGAAGAGACCGCCACCGTCGAGGTTGACCGACCATCGGGAATGGTGCACGACGGAGTCTTTACTGACGAGACGTATGGCCTCAGTGTTCCACTGCTTGAAGGGTGGGTTGCGGAGGCGGGTCCATCGAGCGGGTTGATGCGGGTCGCGTTGCGGCACGTGTCCACCGACACGCTCGCCGAGTTTTGGGTGTTTGAAGGCCGAACGCTGACCCCCAGATTGCGGGAAGGGTGCGATTGGACGTTTCAGGATGCTGGGCGCCCCCATTCCATCAGCGAGGAAGTACTTGTGGCGCTGTGCACGCCGACCGATCCTGCGAGCCGTAGGGTGTTTGGGACGCTGTTCTTGGTGGATGACTACATTGTTCAAATCGAGACGCACGCGCCGAATGACGCCCTGATCGAGGGTAAAGATGCGGCGGATCGTGTCATCCGACAGGTGCGATGGAGGCCTTAGGGACGGCGTCGAAGTGCGATCAAAGCGACGGGGAAGGTTAGCCAGAACCATCGACGTTGGTTGCGCGGCGCCGAGGCGCATCCGCCACCCGAGCAGCCTTCACCCTCAAGTTCCCCGCATCCACCTCCGGCGCCGTCCGCGCAACCGCCACCGCCATCGTCGCTGCAGCCCGCCGATGCGTAGCTTACCTCGCCGAGGGACGCATAGCCGCCCACCCAATCCGAGTCTGTGCCAGCGGGGGCAATGGTGAGTTCGGTGAGCCCGATTCCCGAGAATCCCGGAAGGGCGACGTTGATGTCGCCGAGTGCGTCGCCAAGCAGGCCGCCCACAAGGCCGTTGAACACATTCCCAAAACTGGCCTCGATGGTCTCGCTCGCATCCGGCACGAAATCGTTCGATCCCACTGTGGCTGCAATGGCGTCTTCACCGAGGTCAATGTTCACCGCGAGGGCTCCCGAACCACCATCGAAGTCGAGGTCGATGCCGGCGTCGACATTGAGGTCCATTCCCAAGACGCGCGCGGTTCGGTGGTCGAGCTCAGCCATGAAGTCGAGTCCCAGCGCATCGACGGCGACATTGAGGTCATTGTCGCCCGTTGCCGAGAGTGTTGGGGCGCGCACGGGTCGAGTTTCGATGACCATCGGTTTGGCATCCGGAAACAGGTCGTTGAAAGCCTCGCCCGCCAGCAAGCCGAGGATAGAAGTGTCGATCGGAAACCCAAGTTCTTCATCGACGGTGTAGCACAGCAGACCGGATTTCCACGCCGAATAGAGCAGCTGGTTTCCAAAGTTGTCGGACAGCAGAACGGCGGCCGCGTATGATGGGGCAATTCCGTCGGGTGCAGTGCCAATGCGGGGAGGGTCGCTTTCGACCGCAGAATAGGTTCCCTCGTCGTACTCCGCGATGCAGGCGTCCGATTCGGCAACGCCGGTGTACCCGTCCATAGACAGCCGGAGCCCATCGGGCCGAACGGTGATCTCACCGGGTTGGATCCCAATGGATAGCGTCTTGTCTTGGAGTTCCAGTTCTTGCTCGATGACCGCAGCGGCAAAGGCATCTTCCATTGCCGACTCCAGCGCGGGAGCCAAGTCAGCAATCGTGTTGTTCAAGGTGTCTGAAAGCGAATCGATAATGAGGCCAACAACGTCGAGGCCAAACCACTCAAGAACGTCTACGGTGGTTCCGAGCGGGCAGCCTTCGAGATGGGTGAGGTCGCTGGTCAGCTCGTAGGCAACCTCGAAGTCCCCGATCACCACGTCGAGTGCTGGACCCCCATCATCGCCTTCGATTACGTCGAGCGCGATGGTGGTGTGGGCGTCGACTTGGAACGGATCAACCCAACCGTCGCAATCGCTGGGGATACACGCCAGTTCGGTGTACAAAGAAAAGGGCGAACCTTCGGTGTTGACGGCCACATTGATCACGAGGTCGACGTCGAGGTACCCGGCGTTGGGTGTGATCGCGACGTCGTCGAACTCAATCTCGACGATGAGGCCGGATACGTCGTACTCATAGTTGAAGCACAACCAGCCTCTCGAATCGGAGACTCCATCGACGGGTAAGCTGCCGGGCGCGAGCAACGGAACGGCGCCACCGAGGGCGTCGAATCCGGACTCGGTAATGTCGACATGCAAGGCGCCACTGATGGGCTCGGCGCCCGGGTACACTTCAGCCTGTGCGGATGCAATCCAACCAATCAGGACGAAGGAACTGAGCACGGTCACCTCGCGCGTTTCACTGTGCGTGTCATATCGTAGCGGCATTCGACTTTATCCGCCATCGTTGGCTCATGTCGCGACATGCCTTTGACACCGGTTCGACGGTGGAGTAGATAGGGGTCCCGGCCAAGGGGTGCACCACTCCGGAGAACGGGGCCACTCATGAAGTTTGCGTGGAAAAACGGCCAGATAGCTCAGTCGGTAGAGCAGGGGATTGAAAATCCCCGTGTCGGCGGTTCGATTCCGTCTCTGGCCACCTTTTTATTTCTCGGGTTCATCGCAGCGGGCTGCGATCCGGACCCTTGCGACCAGCTGTGTCGGAGCACAACCAGCCAGCTCAGCGTGTGCATGACCGAGTGGTCAATGGGCTGGGAAGACTTTGATGCATCCGGTCAAGCGAATTTTCGCCGGCGTTGTTTGAACCGATGGGGGGAAGTGCGGTCGGGTCTCGAGTCGCGGGAGCTTGAGGACGCTCGAGACCAGTGTGCGGAAACGTCAGTGGAGTTGGCACAGCGAATCGCCGAGGACAGCTCGTGCGACCTGTTGCGGACAATGTACATCGATTGATCGCTACTCAAACTTAATGTCTTTGATCTGGATTCCGAGTTTCTGGATTCGGTAGTTCAGGTTGGCACGGGATACCCCAAGAAGGCGCGCCGCTCGCGCCTGAACACCGTTTTCGGCTTCGAGCGCTCGAATTACCATTTGCCGCTCGGCCTCTCGGAGAACCTCTGCGATGGATTGGTCTTCGGCGGGCAATCCGTTCGACGGCGAATCGTTGGTGGGTGTCTGTGGGGTCTTCGGTAGCTCGAAGTGGTCGAGTGTGGGTCCGCTGGACAAAATGACGGCGCGTTCCACGACATGCTCCAGTTCGCGGACATTTCCCGGCCAAGAATGGCTCATCAGCGGAGACACCGCGGCATCCGCGACGGATCGGACGGGTTTCGCGTGCTTTGTTGCGAAGTGTTGCACGAAATGGTCGACCAAAAGCGGAATGTCTTCGGTGCGCTCGCGCAGGGGGGGCAACTCAATTTCGAACACGTTGAGTCGGTAGTAGAGGTCCTCGCGGAACCGCCCTGCCTGTACTTCTTCGCGGAGGGTGCGATTGGTGGCGGCCACCACCCGTACGTCCACCTGCAGCTCCGTCGTGCCGCCGACGCGTTGAAACCGTCCAGATTCGAGAATGCGAAGCAGTTTTACCTGCGTCTCAACCGGCATCTCACCCAACTCATCGAGCATGAGGGTGCCCCCGTCGGCCTGCTCAAACTTGCCTTTGTGTTGACGAATGGCGCCGGTAAATGCGCCCTTTTCGTGCCCAAACAGTTCGCTCTCGAGCAGCCCAGCAGGGAGGGCCCCGCAGTTGACTTGGATGAACGGGCCATTGGCTCGATTGCTCTGATGATGAATGGCATGAGCAATGAGTTCCTTGCCAGTTCCGGTTGGTCCCGAAAGAAGAACGTACGCACTCGATGAGGCGACGGCGCGGACTTGATCGTAGACCCTGTGCATGGCCGGTGTGGACCCGATCACGTTTTCAAAAGCGTACCGTTCAGAGGCTTGAGCTTGCAGGCGGGCGACTTGACGGTGGAGGTTTCGCTCGCGAATCGCCCGCTCCAAGATGGCCAACAGTTCGGCCCGCGCCACGGGCTTGATCACGAAGTCATGCGCGCCGACTCGCATGGCCTCTACCGCTCGCTCGACGGTCCCATGGCCCGTCATAATGACCACTTGGGTGAGGGGCCAGCGTTCCTTTACGCGTGACAAAAGGTCGGTCCCCGTCATCGCCGGCATCATGAAGTCGGTGAGGACGACATCCACCTCTTGGGACCGCAGAATATCAAGTGCTCGCGCTCCCGAGTCAGCGAGTGAGACAATGTGGCCGGCTTTGCTCAGATTTACCTCGAGCGCAACGCGCACTGCACGCTCGTCATCAACCACCAGTATGGATGCGGGTTTCACGGGGATTAGTGCACGTCCAGCCGGTACGGAAGCATGGCCCACACTCGCTCGTCACTCATCATCTGCATGCTGCGGATCAATTCCAGTTCACGTGGCATTTGAGGGTTGGTGGAACCGCCGAACAGTGCGGATTGAAGCAAATACATTCCCGCTTCACCGACGTTCATTCGCGCTCCTTCAGTGCCCACAAAAGTGACGATGTCGGCGTTGCCCGAAATGTTGGCTTCTTCCTTGGCCCGTTCAACAGCGTCGTAAAACCCGCCGATTTCATCGACCAGCTTGTTGCTCTTGGCGCGCTCACCGGACCACACACGCCCGCCAGCCACGGACTCAACGGACTCGATATCAAGGGAGCGTCCGTGAGCCACCTTGCTGGTGAACTGGGCGTACGTGTCGCCAACCATGCGGTCAAAGGCCGCGAACTCTGTCTCATCGAATGGCTTTGACGTCGAGAACATGGCTGCGTTCCGACCGCGCACATATGTTTCGTAGTTGATGCCAAGCTTGTCGTACAAACCCTCGAGGCTGAACTTGCCGGCGATGACCCCGATGCTGCCGGTCACTGTGCTGGGCTGCGCAAAGATGGCATCAGCACCGGCGGACACGTAGTAGCCACCGGAGGCGGCGACGCCCCCCATCGAGACCACAACGGGCTTGCCAGCGCGTTTCACCTTGGAGACCGCTCGCCAGATCTCATCGGACGCCATCGCGCTTCCGCCGGGGCTGTCGACGCGGAGCACAACCGCGGCAACCGCGGATGCCTCGGCGGCCTCGTTGAGGTGTGCGACGATGGTTTCAGAACCCGCCGTTTGAGTTCCGCCGAACAAGCCGGGGCCGCGACTGGGGCCGCTGGTGATCATGCCGTCGATGAACACCACCGCGATTTCGTTGGGTGCGCGCCAGCCAGAATGGGTGTCGACCTTTCGATAGGCGTCATCGATGAAGGCCAGTTTACCCGTCCTTTTCTTGATCTCGCGATGCAGTTCATCGGGGTAGGCGACACCGTCGACCAAACCCATCTCGATGGCTTCGTCCGCCGTGAATGGTCCTTGGTTGATCAGATTCTGCACAGCCGAAGGTTCCTTGCTTCGACCCGAAGAAATTCGGGCAATCATGCGCGCATTCATGTCGTCGAGGAGTGCGTTGATCTGTTCGCGTTGTGGCGCGGACGCTTCGGTATCGGTCATGGCTTCAGCCGCCGACTTGTACTCCGATCGGCGAGTAAACTGCGGATGGATGCCCACCATATCGAGCGCTTCGCGAAAGAACATGAGTTCGGCGCTGAGGCCCACCAGCATCAGTTGTTGGGCTGGATTCATTAGAACGACATCAGCACCTGAGGCGAGCATATAGGCCCCATTTGAAGCTTCCTCGTCCAAATACACGATGACTTTCTTTCCATTTGCGCGGGCTCTGTCGAGGATTGAAAGCATTTCCTCAAGCTGCGCGAAGCTAAATGGCGACCAGTCGACCTCGATTAGAATGGCCTTGGTGTTTTCGTCCTCTGCGGCGTATTTCAACCGGCCCAGCAGGTGTAGATAACTCTCTCCTTTACGGGCAAACAGGGTTTGGACGGGTTGATATGGGTACGCTTCATTGAAGGTGAACTTCGGAACTTTTGCTTTTGAACTGAGCAGGGTGCCAGCGTCGGGGTCGCTGATGAAGCTGCCCATCGCAAAGGGGTCTGCGTCCGCGGCATTTGCCCCAAGCACGCTGTGCCCATGCATGCCAACTCGTCCTTCTCCAAATCCAAACTCGACCCCAACCGCAACGCCCCCGATTTGGTCGGCGCCGAGTCGAAGACGGAGCCCGTCCAGCGGATTGACCGTGACTGTACCCGCAATGTGGTCGGGCAGGACGGTGGATGCAACCGGGTAATGACGGTATTCGGCCCCGAGCTGCAGGAAGTCACCCGCCATGCGGACTGTCGCTCCGGCTGCCCATTGTTTGTCGAAGCCATCGTGATCGACTGCACCAAGATTTCGGCCCACGCCAGAAACGCCCAACCACGGAAGCGGTCGGTAGCCGGCTCCGATGTCGATTGTGGTGAAGTTGTTGTCGACTCCCGGTGGCAGTTGGAAACCGGCATGCAGGCCTGACCAGAAGTTGCGGCCGAGCGGCAGCGATAGCGCTGTGGATAGTGCCCACCAGTTTGGCTGATTGGCGTGCGTTCGATTCGACACTCCGAGGCCAAGGGGGCCTCCGCTTGTTGCCAGTGCAAAGGAGTTGCTCGGTGCTGTGGTTGGGTCACCGCCGAGGCTGGAGCCGTACAGCAATGCGACGGATGGGTCGGGGTCGAAGCCGAGGTTGGCGGGGTTCCGCCACATGCTCATCGCGCCACCTTCCTCGAGAGACATGGCAGGTAGCGCAGGTCGGTCGGGATGGGTTTCGGTCGCAAAAGCGTTCATAGACAGGAGCGTGGCTGCACTCAATGTCATTGCGGTTCGTTTCATGCGGGCTCCGAAAGGCTCATCTTTGTTCTGCCACATCCAAACGCTCTCCACCACTGGAGGAATCCGTGCATTGACAAGTGCTGTACTTGAATGGGCTTTAAAGTATCGAACCATAGTATTGAAAATATTCATGAAAATATCTTTAAACATCCGAATAGTAATGATACCCTGCGGGGACAAATCGTGCAGTTCTTCACTGCCCGTGTCTGGTGGCCCGGTTGGGCGATTCCCCCTCTCCTCGACTCTTGTCTTCCGCGGTTAATGATGTCGCTCACTTTTCTTATCGGTCGTCTTCTTCTTTTCGCGAGTGTAGGGGGCGCTGGGACGGCACTGGCCGACCCTCCGCCTGCCAATGCAGTCATTGAGCAGCGCCTCGGGGCGTTGATGGGGGACGCGTCACTTCGAAGGACCGAATTTGGCGTTCAAGTGGTGAATGTCAATACCGGAGAGGAAGTGTTTGCGCGGAACGCGGACAAAGAACTCATTCCGGCGAGTTTGGTCAAAGTCCTTACGGCTGCGGTTGCGTTGCGTGAGTTGGGTTCCGGCTACAAGTTTTCGACCTACTTGTCGGCGGATGGCAAGGTGGATGCAGACGGAACACTGACCGGCGACTTGTACGTGCAAGGGTTCGGAGACCCGTCGCTCGTCACTGAAGATGTCTGGCGGTTGGTCTACGACCTGTGGCTTGCTGGGGTTCGTCGCATTGACGGTGATGTCATTTACGATGACACGCACTTCGACGATGACCGGCTGATCGCGGGGTGGCGGAAGGATGTCGATATTGCGAACGGGCCGGCTTATTTCGCCCCGCTCGGTGCATTGAGTGTCAACTTCAA